>CAXTSK010000852.1:0-2013 GCA_964246655.1 uncultured Pyrinomonadaceae bacterium | reverse complement strand
GTCAGTCGCAGCCGCCGCGGCCGCGCGCGCCCCCGCCAACGCGACCTCGCAGCCGCCGCCGAGCGCACGCCCCGCGGGCGCCGTCACCACCGGCTTCGAGCAGAAGCGCACGGCCGTCAGCGCGTCCTGCATCCCGCGCACGGCCTTCTCAATCGCTTCAAAGTCGCCCACGCCGCCCGCGAGGTTCGCGCCGACCGAGAAGTCGGCGGCTTCATTCCCTATCACGAGCCCGCGCCCGTCGCCCGCCTCGACCTCCTCGACCGACGCGAGCAACATCTCCCTGATGTCCGCGTCGAGCGTGTTCATCTTGGTGTGGAACTCAAGGCACGCCGCGCCGTCGCCGAGATCGACGAGGCTCGCGCCCCGGTTTTCGCGCACGACGCGCCCGGCGGACTTCAAGCGCGCGAGTTCTACCTTCAACTCGTCCGCCGCTTCGGAAACATAATCCCCGCGCGCCGGGTCGTAGGAGGAGAGCGCGCCGTCCGCCTCACGATAAAAAGTCTCGTGACCGGCGTCGAGCATCTCTCGCACCCAGCCCGCGACCGTTACGCCTTCCTTCTCCATCGCCTCGACGGTCTCGCGCACGCCGAGGGCGTCCCAAAGCTCGAACGGCCCCAGCTCGTGCGAGTAGCCCCAGCGCATCGCGCGGTCGATGTCCGCGAGGCGGTCGGTTATTTCAGGGACGCGGCGCGACGCATATCCGAGCGTGTTGTAGACGGCGTGCCGCGCGAGTGCGCCGGCCTTGTCGTCCTGCTTGAGCACGAACGCGACGCGCTCGGGCAGCGACTTGATTTTGAGAGCTTCTTTGATGGAAGGAATGTCGGGCTCGCGCCGCTCGCGATACTCCAACGTCTCAAGGTCGAGCGAGAGGATGTCGCCCTTCCCGCCCTTCGGCGGCTTCTTGTAAAACCCTTGTCCCGTCTTGTCGCCGAGTCGTCCGCGCTCCATCTGCGTCGTGCGCAAGCTCCCGAGATTCTGATTGCGCAGCACTTCGCGCGTCTCGTCGTCGGGGATTAAACCGTAAAGGTTATCGCCGACCGAACTCGACACGTCGAGGCCGACGAGGTCTTGCAGGCGGAAGAGCCCCGTCTTCGGCCGACCGATGAGCGGGCTCAAAATCGCGTCGGCCTCTTCGACCGTGTACTTGTTCTCTAAAACAAAACCGAGCGTCGAGGCGCCGAGGACGGAGCCGAGGCGGTTGGCGATGAAGTTCGGCGTGTCCTTGCAGACGACGACGCCCTTCCCCAGACGCCGCCCGGCGAAGTCGTTCATGAACTCGACGACCTCGGGCAACGTGTCGGCCGTCGGGATGACTTCGAGCAGCTTCATGTAGCGCGGCGGGTTGAAGAAGTGCGTGCCGAGGAAGTGCGCGCGGAACTCTTCGGAAAGCCCTTCGGCGATGGAGCCGATGGGGAGGCCCGAGGTGTTACTTGAGACGATGCTGCCCGGCCTTCGCACGGGCTCGACGCGCGCGAACAGCTCGCGCTTCGGCTCAAGCTGCTCGACGACGGCCTCGACTATCCAGTCGGCCTCGCCGACCCGTTCGAAGTCGTCTTCGAGGTTGCCGACCGTGACAAGCTCCGCAGCCTCGGGCGTGAAGAAGGCCGCGGGCCTCGACTTCTTCAAACGTTCAAGCGAGGCGTTGACGATGCGGTTGCGCACCTGCGGGCTCTCAAGCTTGAGCCCCTTCTTCTCCTCCTCGGGCGTCAACTCCTTCGGCGCCACGTCGAGCAGGTAGACCCGCAGTCCCGCGTTGGCCGCGTGCGCGGCGATGCCGCCGCCCATCGTGCCGGAGCCGATGACGACGACGCGCTTGATTGTGTAGCTCATCTAGTTCTCACGTCCTTCGAACAGGTCGGGGTCGGTCTTGCGTAGTTGCTTGAGGAAGTCCTGCCAGAGGAGCGGCAGCACGGGCATGCGCCACCGAGAGGTTGCGCCGCGCCATGCCTCCGAGCAAACACATGCGCACGAACGCGAGCTGTATGTTCTCGCCGGTGGTGATGGCGCCGTGAT
>CAXTSK010000851.1:0-2027 GCA_964246655.1 uncultured Pyrinomonadaceae bacterium | reverse complement strand
GGCCGCGCCAGCGCAGGCGACCCTCGCGGCTGACGTTGGACGGCCTTCTCATCGAAGGCCGCAGCGTCCGCGTCGAGGGCGACCTCGGCCAGCTCATCATACGCCACTGCACGCTCGTCCCCGGCTGGTCGCTCGACCAGCATTGCAAGCCGCAGAATGAGGAGGAGCCGAGCATCGAGATGGTCGAGACCGACGCGCAGCTCGTCGTCGAGCGGAGCATCGTCGGCACGATCATGGTCAACAAGAACGTCGTCACCGACGACCCGCTCCCCATACAGATAACCGACAGCGTGCTCGACTCGACGGGCCACACGCTCGAAGCGCTGAGCGGCCCCGACGGCCGGCCCGCCCACGCGCTCCTGACCATCCGGCGCAGCACGGTCTTCGGCACGGTTCTCGTCCACGCTATCCGCTTGGCCGAGAACAGCCTCTTCGACACGGCCGCGGGCTCGGTTCAGGTCGCGCGGACGCAGACCGGGTGCGTGCGCTTCTGCTACGTCCCGCCGGGTTCGCGCACGCCGCGGCGCTACAACTGCCAGCCCGACCTGGCGGCCGCCGGCCTCAAAGACGACGCACAGGCGCGCGCCTACGCTTCGGTGCGCCCGCAGTTCAACAGCAGACGCTACGGGACCCCGAGCTACTGCCAACTGGCCGAGACCTGCCCGGCCGAGATCACGCGGGGCGCGGACGACGAGTCAGAGATGGGCGTCTTCCACGACCTGTTCCAGCCGCAGCGCGAGGCGAACCTGCGCGCGCGCCTTGACGAGTACACGCCCGCCGGGATGGACGCGGGCATCATCTTCGCCACCTGAAGGAGACCACATGAAAGGCGACTTCTCACGCGACAGCTTCGACCCGCGGAAAAGATACTCACGCGTGCTGATGCAGATGGGCCGCGTCCTGACCGACTCCGACTGGAACGAGTTGAACGACACGGTGCTGCACGCCCTGCGCGCGCTGGCCGCCGACATCTTCGGCCCGCACGGCGGCCCCACCGACAACCTCGGCTTTGAGGTCTTCGTCAAGCCGAACCCCGACAACCGCATCATCGAAGACCTTTACCTCAGGCCCGGCCACTACTACGTCGGCGGCATCCTCTGCGAGCAGGATCGGCCCATCGACATGGGGAAGAAGACCGGCCCGAGGTACTACGAACAGCCCTACTTCCCGCTGGGCACGCAGGAGCTGCGGGACAGGTACAAGGTGCCCGAGCCCGCGAACGCGCCCTTCATCGTCTATCTCGACGTATGGGAGCGGCTGGTCACGAGCGTCGAAGACCCCGAGCTGCTCGAAGTCGCGCTCGGCGGGCCGGACGTGACCGTCCGCACGCAGGTCGTCTGGCAGGTGCGGCTCCTGCCGCTCGGCGACACGCAGCCCGGCGAAATCACCTGCCAGAACGTGCAGAACACGAAAGCCTGGCAGGAGGCGTTCGTTCTCCCCGTGGGCAGGCGCGGCCGACTCAGGGTCAAGGCGCAGGAGCCGCGCCCGGCCGACATCGGCGACCCCTGCAACATTTCGCCTGACGCGCGCTACCGAGGGAACGAGAATCAGCTCTACCGAGTCGAGATTCACCACGGCGGCACGGCCACCGAAGCCACGTTCAAGTTCTCGCGCGACAACGGCTCGGTACTCTTCCCCGTGCTCGCCATCGCCGGCCAGACGGTGACGCTCGCCAGCCTCGGCCGTGACCCGAGCCTCGGCCTGCGCGCGGGCGACTGGGTCGAGTTGTCGGACGACTACTCAGTCCTGCGCAACGAGGTGTCGCCGCTCCTCGAAGTCGAGGAGGTGGACGCGGCGGCGACGCGCGTCACGCTGAAGACCGCGCCCGGCGGCGCAGTCGGCCGCGACCAGTCGGCCCACCCGCTGCTGCGCCGCTGGGATCACCGCGAGGGCGACGTGCGCACGGGCGGCCTGAAGCTGCGCGACGGCGCGGCCGTCGTCGTCGAGCAGACGGGCGAAGACGCGGGCTGGCTCACACTTGAGGACGGCATCCAGATGAAATTCGAGCCGGGCGCGACCTACCGCAC
>CAXTSK010000850.1:0-2030 GCA_964246655.1 uncultured Pyrinomonadaceae bacterium | reverse complement strand
CGAGCGCGCGCCCTTCGCCCGCCAGCCCGTCGCGGGCTACACGTGGCGGCTCGTCGATTTCGAGAAGGCCCCGAAGGCGCACGTCCTCGCCATCCAGAAAGACCCCGGCTCCACGGTCGTCTACATCGGATTCACGCTGCTCGCGCTGACGCTCAGCGCCGTCTTCTTCTTCTCGCACCAGCGCGTCTGGGCGCAGGTCGAAGAGAAGGGCGACGGGCGCTTCGAGGTGGCGACGGGCGGCAACACGAACCGCAACCAGCTTGGCTTCGAAGACCGCTTCTGGAAGCTCGTCGCCTCGGTCGGCGGCGAAATCTCGGACGCGAAGTCGGCGAAGCCCGCGAGGTGAAAAAGCGATGAGCGAAGTATTAAAACAGCCGGCCGTCGTGGGCGCGCCGGAGATCAATTTGAAGGGCGCGCGGCTGTCGTCCTACCTGCCCGCGGCGATAGCCCTGCTCGGCGCGGCCGGGCTGATGCTCTTGAGGATGAAGGTGGGGCCGGAGGGGCTCGTCAAGTCGGACAGCGGGCTGATGTTGTGCGCGCTCGCCGCCTACCTCATCGCGGCCGTCTTCTACGTGGTGAACCTCTACGCGCCGTCCTCGCTCTTCGAGAAGATCGGGCTGGGCAGCGCGACGCTCGGGGTGTTGATGAACCTCGGGAGCTGGCTCGTCCGCTGGATCGCCTACCGCGAGCACGACGTGGCGATCTGGCTTCAGCAGGGCAAGCCCGAGGCCGAGTGGCCGTGGTTCTTCCGCAACATCCCGTTCGCGAACCTCTACGACCTGTCGTTGGCGTTCGCCTTCGGCGCGGGCATCACGACGCTGCTCATCGCGCACCGCAAGAACTTCCGCTTCCTCGGCGCGGTCTCCCTGCCGCTGGCGTCGTTGATTCTCATCCTCGCGCGCTTCATCGGCAGCGAGATCGGCGGCCTCCAGCCGGTGCTCGACTCCTACTGGCGGCCGATTCACGTCGGCATCGCCTCGCTCTCGTACGGCATCGCGCTCGTCTGCTTCGCGACCGCGGTCGTCTACCTTTTGAAGGACGGCGTGAAGACCGAGGCGATGGCCATCTGGTCGAGCATCTTCGGCTTTTTGGTCATCGCGACCGTAAGCAAGGGGAGCGTGCTCGCGCTGGGGAGCGTCTTCTGGGGCTTCAGCGGGACGTTCGCCTCGTACGGGTCGGCGGTCTTCCTGCCGCCGCGCTTTCCGCTCCCGCTGAGGGCGGAACTGCCCTACGTCGGCTTACTACTCGCGGCCTCGGCACTGCTGCTCCTGCTCGTGGTCGTGCTCTTCTGCCGCTACGTCTTCGAGAACAGTGAAAGCTCGCGCCGCCTCGGCCACCATGTCCTGAAAGCCGCGCTCATCACGCAGGCGCTCGCCGTCGGGGTGCTGGTCTATCAGGTGAAGACCGTCCAGTCGGTCGCGGTCTGCGAAGAGGGCGCGGGGCGGCCCGCGGGCACGGCCTGCGTCAGCCCTTCGCAGTTCCAGCGCGCGGGCCAGTTCCTCGCCGAGAACGAGGGGCTGCGCCCCGAGCAGATCGCGTCGCTCCCGGCCGGGAGGTTGGCGCAGGCGGGCGAGCAGTTCGTGCGCAGTCGCCAGGGCGAGTTCTTCCTGAGCCTGAACGCCAACCCGGTCGAACTGGCCGCGCTCATCACGGCCTTCGCGGGCACGCTCTTCGTCATCATCTTCAGCTTCAAGACGGAGAAGCTCAGGGCGGCGCTCCCCGACAAGGAGAAGATCGACAGCCTGATGTACAAGACGGGCGGAGTGACCTTCGCGGGCCTCGCGCTGCTTTTGATGACGGGCGCCATCTGGGCGAACGAGTCGTGGGGGCGCTACTGGGGCTGGGACTCGAAGGAGACGGGCGCGTTCGTGGCGTGGCTGACCTACGGTGGCTTCCTCCACGTACGCATCTCGCGCGGCTGGACGGGGCGCGCCGCGGCCTACTTCGCCGTCGTCGCCTTCCTGCTCATCGTCTTCACCTACCTCGGCGTCAGCTACCTTCTGCCGGGCCTGCACTCGTACGCATGATGG
>CAXTSK010000849.1:0-2038 GCA_964246655.1 uncultured Pyrinomonadaceae bacterium | reverse complement strand
GCGCGCCCGGCCTAAAGGCTGAAGCGCGCCGCCTCTGTTTTTCTACTGTCTACTGGCTACTGGCTACTGGCTACCATAAAAAGTGTTGACAACGGCGCGCGGCGGGATTAGGCTTCCCGCGCTAAGTCAGCACGCCCCTGCTCCAGTCACTTGCCCGACCTCTTCACAAGGGGCTTCACGGTTTTAAACACCGACGACTGCGCCCGGCGCAGTCACACCTTCTTTGCTCCCGCAGAGTTTTTCGAGAGCGGCGCGAGCGGCCGGAGTGCCGACGCCCCTCGGGCGCGTTTCCCTGTACGCCCGAAGAGCACCGGGCAGCTTGACAACCCCCCGGCCGACGCCACGCCTCTCTCGGATTCTCAGGCGCGCTCCGCGACGACGCCCCCTCGCCGTGGCCCCGCGCCGACGCCTAGCCCCGCGGGGGCAGGGGACTTCCTTCCAGGGCGAACACACGGGCGATAACTTCATGCGCGCGCTGCCGCACTCACGCGCCGCGCGCGCCGACTCGCACCTTCCACGGGGGCCTCCCGCGCCCCCGCATCGCCAGAGGAGAGACCGATATGAGAATCCTGAAACTGTCCGCCGTGGCAGCCATCGCGCTCGCGCTCGCACTCGCCACGGCCTCGCGCTCGGGCGTCCAGGGCCAAGCCGCCACAGAGGCCCCCGCGGCTTTCGACAACGCCCCCGTCCCCGGCTTCTTCGCCGGGACCGCCGCACAGCAGCAGGCCGAGTTCAACGGCGTCAAAGCCGCCTTCGAGGAGGTGGATGTAATCGCCGACGGCCTCGGCCCCGTCTACAACGCGCAGTCCTGCGCCGAGTGCCACCAGAACCCCGTGACCGGCGGCATCAGCCAGATCACGGAGTTCCGCGCCGGTCACCTCGACGGCTTCGGCAACTTCGTGGACGCCCCGGGCGGCTCGCTCATCAACGACCGCGCCATCAACGCGCGCATACAGGAGCGCCGGCCCACCAACCTTGAGAACATCTTCACCTTCCGCACCTCTTTGAACGTGCTCGGCGACGGCTTCGTCGAGGCCATCTCGAACACGACACTTCAGAACCTCGCCGCCGCGCAGCCGAACCAGTCGGGCGGCCAGATCGCCGGCCAGCTCATTGCCGTCCCCGTGCTTGAGGCGGGCGGCGCGACGCGCTTCGGCCGCTTCGGCTGGAAGAACCAGCACGCGAGCCTGCTCTCGTTCTCGTCGGACGCCTACCTGAACGAGATCGGCGTCACCAACCGCTTCGCTTTGACGGAGAACACTTCGCTCGGCACCTCGGTCGCGCCCTACGACACGGTGCCGGACAACCAGCCCTGCGTGAACATCCCGAACACCATCTGCGGCGAGGACACGGAGGACGACATCAGCGAGTTCACCGAGTTCATGCGCGCATCGAAGGCGCCGCCGCGCGACACCTTCGGCCTGAACCTTAACGACGTGGCGGCCGGCGACAACCTCTTCAACGCGATAGGCTGCGCCATCTGCCACACGCGCAACATCACGACCGCGCCCGCGGGCACGGTCATCAACGGCGGCGCGTTCACCGTCCCGGCCGCGCTCGGCAACAAGGTCTTCCACCCGTTCAGCGACTTCCTGATGCACAACGTCGGCACCGGCGACGGCATCGTGCAGAACGGCGGCCAGTCCACGGCGAACAAACTGCGCACGGCGCCGCTCTGGGGCGTGCGCACGCGCGGCCGTCTGATGCACGACGGCGAGACGACCAACCGCACCGAGGCCATCCTCCGCCACGCGGGCGAGGCCACCGGCGTCATCAACAACTTCCGCAACCTCTCGACCACGCAGCGGAACCAGCTCGTCACCTTCCTCCAGTCGCTCTGAGGCTGGCGGATGAAGATTAACCACGGAGACACGGCCCGAACAATTTGAAATTTCAAATTTGAAATTGTTCGGGCCGTGTCTCCGTGGGTTAATCCCTCAAGGAAGTGAACCGAGATGAGGACACGAACTTTAACAGTCTCTCTCTGCCTGCTCGCGCTCTGCGCGATCAGCGGGCAGATCGGCAAGCCGGGGTCCGG
>CAXTSK010000848.1:0-2045 GCA_964246655.1 uncultured Pyrinomonadaceae bacterium | reverse complement strand
CCTCGGAGAGATAACAAGCGAGGCGGCGCGACTTCTCCTCCAACTCGCCGTAGCTTAGGCTCCGGGTCCCGTAAAGGACGGCCACGGCCGAGGGGGACTGCTCCGCCCGGCGCGTGAACTGCTCGTGGAAGAAGAGGGGTTCAGGAAGTTGCTCCTCACTGCCGCGTCCTCTTCCGAGCAACGCTTCCTTCTGCCTGTCGTCTATGAGCGGGTAGTCGTATATGCCCCGTTCGGGGGCCTCCACGATGCCCCGCAGCAGCCTTTCGTAGCTGGCCGCCAACTCACCTATCGACGCTTCCGTGAACAGGTCCGTCCGGTACGTCCAGCTCACCCAGGGCTGACCGTCGCCTTCTGCGAATACCACCTCCAGGTCAACCTTCGTCAGCCCGCCCTCATAGACCAGCGGCTCCACGTCCAGCCCCGGCAGCGACAGCGTCTCACTGCTGTTGTTGTTCACGCTGAAGACTATCTGGAAGATCGGGTCATGGCTGAAACTCCTCTCCGGGTTCAGCCGCTCCACCAGCATCTCGAACGGGATGTGCTGGTGCGCGTATGCGTCCAGAATGGTCTGTTTCTGCTGCGCCAGCAGCGCCCGGAACGGCGCGTTGCCGTCGAACCGACTTCGCAGCACGAGGTTGTTGATGAAGAAGCCGATCAGCGGTTCGACCTCTTGACGCAGCCGACCCGCGATGGGCGTCCCGATGACCACGTCCGACTCGTGGCTGTAGCGGCTCACCAGCAGCGCGAACGCCGTCTGTAGCAGCATGAACAGGGTGATGTTTTCACGCCGGCTCAGGCCCTCCAACTCGCGCATCAGTTGTGCGTCGAGGCGCCGCCAGTGCGTGGCGCCCGCGAAACCCTGCTTCGACGGACGCGCCTTGTCCAGCGGCAGCCCGTGGACGGCGGGGGCCCCGGCCAACTGCGCCTGCCAGTAGCCGAGTTGTCGGTCGAGCAACTCGCCCCGCAGCCACTCTCTCTGCCAATGCGCGTAATCGCCGTACTGAATCGGAAGCGACGGCAGCAGATTTTCCTGTCCCTGACTGTAAGGGCTGTAGAGCGCGCTGAACTCCCGCACGAGGATGCTGAGAGACCAGCCGTCGGAGGCTATGTGGTGCTGTGTGAAGAGCACGACGTGCTCGCCCTCGGCCAGCGCGACAAGCGTCGCGCGCAGCATCAGGTCGTGCGCGAGGTCAAACGGCCTGGCCGCCTCGGCCTGCGCCAGCCGCCTCACCTCCGCGTCGCGCTCCGGCGGCAGCAAGGCGGAAAGATCGACAAACGAGATGCCGACCGCGACGGCCGGGCGGATCACCTGCACGGGCGAGCCGTCCATTTCAACGAACGTCGTGCGCAAAACTTCGTGACGCTCGACCAGCGTGTCGAGCGCGCGTTGCAGCGCCGCACGGTCGAGGCTCCCCTTGAGCCGCAGCGCCGCTGGCAGGTTGTACTGGCTGCTGTCGCCGTCTATCTGATCGAGGAACCAGAGGCGCTGCTGCGCGAAGGAGAGCGGCAAGGGACGGCCGCGGTCGGCGCCCTGAATCGGCGCGACGGCCGACTCTTCGGCGCGCGCGATACGCCGCGCAAAGCCCGAAAGGGTCGGGGCGAGGAACACCTCGCGCAAAGGCACTTCGACGCCGAAGAGGGAGCGGACGCGCATGATGAGGCGCATCGCGAGCAGAGAGTTGCCTCCCAGCTCGAAGAAGTCCGCCCCGGCGCTGACAGTGTCGTGGCGACGCCCGAGCACCTCGGCCCATAACCGCGCGAGCGCTACTTCAGTCGGCGTGCTGGGGGCGACGTATTCGCCGGACGCGTCGGCATCATCGGGCGCGGGCAGGCGTTTGCGGTCGAGCTTGCCGTTCGGCGTCAGCGGCATCTCGTCCATGATGACGAAAGCGGAAGGCAGCATGTACTCCGGCAAGCGTGTCTGCAGAGCTTGCCGCAGCGTGGCGATCAATCCCGCCTCGCCCGCTGCCCGCGCGCCGTCCCCGACGGTCACGTAGGCCACCAGGCGTTTGTGCCCCGGCTCGTCCTCGCGCGCCAGCACCGCC
>CAXTSK010000847.1:0-2051 GCA_964246655.1 uncultured Pyrinomonadaceae bacterium | reverse complement strand
GCTTCTGCTCGCCGGAGGCGAAGAGGTTGACGCCTTCGGCGGTCTCGACCTCGACCTCGTAGTCGGCCACATCCGTGAAGTAGGTCTCGCCGACGCTCGGCTCGACCTTGCGCTGCCAGTCGTCGCCCTCGCGCGCGGCGAGCACGGGGTGGAAGCCGCCGAGCAGCATCACGCCGCGCGAGACGAAGTTGGTGTCGCGCGCCCGTCGTATCTCGCGCGTGTCGCGCATGGCCGCGCCGACCTGCTGGATGACGTGCGCCGTGAGGCTCGTCTCGTCGGGGTCGATCTCGGGGACTGTGCCTTTGAAGGAGAGTTCAAGCTCGGCCGAGTTGCCGGGCGCGACCGCCTCGCGCAGAAGGACGCGCAGCGTCGCGCCGTCGTCCTCCGACGTGAAGGGGAGCGACTGGCCGCCTTCGCCCGCGCGCACCGCAGTCACTTCGAGCCGCGGCTCTTCGGGCGCGGCCGAGTCGGCCTGTGCATCCTGCGCGCCGGGGCGCTCGTCGTCCGCCCGCAGGTTCGGGTAGAGGTGGAAGTAGACGACGGACGCGGGGCGGTCGTCGCGGTTCACCCAGCGCACGCGCTCGCGCCCGGCGTACGTGCGCGCGTCGAAGTCGAGGTCGAGACTGATGCGGTAGAGCGTGCGCGGCGGCTGCTCGTTCTTCGCCTGCCTGTTCGCGCCGACCTGCCTCGCACCGGAAGGAGTTGCCGCCGACAGCATGACGAGTAACAGCGACGCGAGCATAAGCCTTCTCACGACACTGCGGCGCAAAATCTCGCTTTGCTTCATCGACAGTTCCAAAGCCTTTGATTTGAAATTTGAAATTTCAAATTTAACCCCGCCTACTTGCCGCGCGTCTCGGTGACGGTGACGGAGCGGATGCGGTCGCCGCGGACGATATTGTCTATCACGTTCATCCCCTCAACCACGCGGCCGAAGACCGTGTAGCCGCCGTCGAGGTGCGGCTGCGGCGAGTGCGTGACGAACCACTGCGAGCCGCCCGTGTCCTTGCCCGAGAGCGCCATGCCGACCGCGCCGCGGTTGTAGGGCACCTCGTTGATCTCGCAGCGTATCTGGTAGCCGGGGCCGCCGTTGCCGTCGCCGCGCGGGTCGCCGCCCTGCACGACGAAGTTCGGCACGACGCGGTGAAAGAGGACGTTGTTGAAGTAGTTCTTCCGCGCGAGCCCCACGAAGTTATCGACCGTGAGCGGCGCCTCCTCCGGCAGAAGCTCCATCGTGAACGAGCCCTTGTCGGTCATGACGACGGCGCGCACGCTCTTGCCGATGCGTGCGAGTGCGCGCTCGTAGTCCTCGCGGTGGTTGCGCGTGTTGACGGTCTCGACCCGCCTAACGGCCGCGGGGCCGCCCGCGCGCTCGCGCAGGATGTCGGCCGCGCGGCGGCGCACGAGGTAGTCGGGCGCCTCAAGCGCGGACTTGATCGCGGGCTCGACCTCCGCCCCCTGCTGCTTCGCGAGCGCGCCGAGGATGGAGAGCGCCGCGTCATCCGTCTCGTCTTGCAGCGCGCGCGGCAGGGCTTCCGTGAGTGCGCGCGCGGTGTCGGGTTCGGGCGGCAGCTCCGGGAGGATGTCGGCGGCCGTGGCGCGCGCGATGACATCCTGATTGCTACGCGCCGCGCGCGCGACCGTCGCGAGGTCAACCGGCTTGAAGGCCGCGAGCGCGCGCAGCAGGTCGGGCAGCGACGAGGGCGGCGTCGAAGGGCTCTGCACGAGCGCGCGCAGGGCGATCTGCGCGTCGGCCTGAAGGCTCACGACGCTGTTGCCGACCTGCGCGCTCGTCACGCCGGCCATCTCGCCGAGTCCCTGTGCAAGGGCCGAGACCTTCTGCCACGTCACGCCCGCCGCGCCGAGCCGCAGCTGCGCGGCGGCGATGCGCGGCGCCAAACGTCGGCGCGAGACGGTCTTGGTGGTCGACACCGCGGTGGGCGTGGATCTCTACGGCGTCGCGCTGCCACCGACGGGCGGGCTCGAGCCCGACGTCGTCGCGGGCGTCGTCGAGGTGTTGCGCCGCGTTCGGGAACCGTTCGGTGATCGCG
>CAXTSK010000846.1:0-2055 GCA_964246655.1 uncultured Pyrinomonadaceae bacterium | reverse complement strand
GCCGTAATCTACACCTAACACCCAACACCCAACACCGCATTATGAAGCTTTTCAACGTCGAAGAGGCGAACGCGCTGCTGCCAACCGTGCGAGGGATCGTCGGGCGGATTCAGCGCGCGTATGCGCGCGTCTCTGCGGCGCAGGAGCAGGCGCGTCTGGCCGCGGCCGGGGCGGCGCACGGCGGCGGCGGGATGGAGGGCGGCGCCGGTTACGTCCTGTCGCTCTCGGAGTTGGCCGAGGCTTCGGGCGAGTTGGAAGAGTTGGGCGTGCAGCTCAAAGACTACGAGCGCGGCCTCATCGACTTCCCGACTATGCGCGAGGGGCGCGTCGTGCTGCTCTGCTGGCAGATGGGCGAGGGCGACGAGCTGGAGTGGTGGCACGACCTCGAAGCGGGCTTCGCCGGGCGCCAGCCGCTCTAGTCGAGGCTCAGACCTTAACGAAAGGTTCTTCCCGAATTGGCAGCGACGGAGATTGAAGAGAAGTCGGACAGCGCCCGCGAAGCCGATGCCGCGGACGGCGAGCCTACCCCCGGGCCGCCCCGCAGCCTCTGGCGCGAATACTTCGAGTCGGGCGCGGTCGTGCTGGTCATGGCGATGTTCTTCATGACCTTCGTCGCGCAGGCGGCCGAAGTCCCTTCGGCCTCGATGGAGAACACGGTCTACGTCGGCGACCGCTTCCTCATCAACAAGTTCGTCTTCGGCCCCGGCCCGCATCTCCCCTTCCTCCCGCAGCGCGAGATACGCCGCGGCGACATCGTCGTCTTCAAATATCCGGCCGAGTCCATCCCCGCCGAGAAGATCGTTCAATACAAGACGCTCTTTATCAAGCGCGTCATCGGGCTGCCCGGCGAGACCATCGAGGTCAAAGGCCGCGACGTTTACGTCAACGGCCAACTCCTGCCCGAGTACCGCGTCGAGTCGCGCGACTGCGGCCTCGGCAACGACAAGGCGCCGCTCAACATTAACCCGCCCGAAAAACCACTCGCCGGCGAGCCTTACACCGTCTACTTCAACAACAGCAAGCTGTGTGGCGAGAGCCGTCCCGGGCCGGACGCTAAGAACGGCGTCAGGACTCCCTTCCGCATCCCCGAAGGCCACTACTTCATGATGGGCGACAACCGCGAGAACAGCCGCGACAGCCGCTACTGGGGGCCGGTCTCGCGCGACCTCATCGTCGGCCGCGCCATGTTCGTCATCTGGTCTTCCGACCTGAGCGCGCCGCAGGAGCCGGGCGTCACGGGCTTCGTCGGCGGCTTCTTCAAGAACACGCGCTGGGGGCGCATCGGCACCCTTCTGCGTTAACCCTCGTGTCCGGCCCCGGCCACGCATCCCCCAAATATTGTAGCCGCCAAACTCTCAAATACAGCGCCTTGTACATTTTCTGGTTGACGACTTAAAGTAAGTTCTGATAGCATCCGCCGCGACTCCGCAGTGGGCATGGATTTACAGGCATGTGCCCTTCGCCCCTCGAACAAGAGACGCAGACGACTGGGAGGCCGCCCTTTTAGTAATGCTGTGTGCCGTTTGCAGCGAAGTGTACCCGGAAGACCTGGAAGCTTGTCCTCGATGCCCGGCGGCGGAGTCAGCGCCGAGAGACACCCCCCTCGAAGCGGCTGATCTACAAGAGCCTGACGCGCCCCGACCCGCGCCGCAGGCCGACGCTCTCGATGATATGACCGATAATTCGAACGTCACGACCCGCAATTCGCAAGCCCAGAACAACTCGACTCTCATCGAATTCCCCGGCGTCAATCGCCCGGCCTGGCGCAGGGAGCTGAGCGAGCGCTTTCGCGAAATTCAGCAGAAGCGCGCCCGCGATGCCGACCTCGAAACCACATCCGCGCCGGCCGCCAGTCAGTCTCAGACGACGCTCGACGACGCGCGAGCCGCAGCCAAGGAGAGGGCGGCCGAGTCCGCTTCCAAACAGCTCGGCCTCGTCCCGCCGCAGGACGAGCCGGCGCTGAATCCTCTGGTCGCCGCCGCCCTGCGCCGCATCGAGCGCGCTCGCACAAGCGCACCCGCGGCCCGAGGCCGAACGTGCCGCGGGCAGGCCGCC
>CAXTSK010000845.1:0-2058 GCA_964246655.1 uncultured Pyrinomonadaceae bacterium | reverse complement strand
GCCGTCTCCGGCCGCGCGACTCCGAGCGCGAGGTCGGCGTGCGCGAAGAGGTTGAAGGCTTCGAGCTTGTTGCGCAGTTCCAGCCACGCGAGGCGGCCCACACTCTCCGGCACGAGCGTAGACGCTGCGGCGGCCGCGCACTCGGCTGCGTCGAGGGCGGTCTTGAACGCGAGGCGCGGGGCGTCCGTCTCGCCCGCGAGCGCGCCGTAGGTCGTATCCAACAGCCCCCTCTGTAGCCGGTCGCCGGTCTGGAAGATCATCCTCGCTCCCCCGTCGAGCTGCGCTTCGACGGCCTTCGTCAACGACTCGAAGCCCTCTACGGGGCGGCCCCCGCCGAGAGTCCTCCCCAACTGTTCAGCGCCGAACAGCGCCAGCGCCCACGACGTGCTCGCCCACGCCTTGAAGAGTTCGCGTATGGAGTCCTTCTCGCCCGCCACATCGTTTCGCTCCGCGACTCGCCCCGAGTCACACCGCGTTCGGGCGTCGTGACCCGCGCGGCTCTAGCTGGCGCGGAACCTCCCATCCGGATCGCAGACGCAGGCCACGTAGAGCGTCGAGGTGGCGTGCGGCGAGACGCCGACGATGGAGTTGTCCGTCAACAGCCCGCGCACCCCGCCGAAACAGCCCGTGCCGTCGGCGAGCGTCTGAAACGCACCGAAGCGTAGCGCCTTCTGCCCCGGCGCGCCCGCGAGCTTCACGTCGAAGGTGCGCCCCTCGCCGTCGTGCGCGACGAAACTGCCGACGGTGTTCCCGTCGTCGTCGGTGAAGAAGAACTCGTTGCGGCTGCTGAAAGGGATCGGGGCCAGCGACGTGCCCGGCGCACCGGGGTCGAGGATGTTGAGGAAGACCTGCGAGGTCATCCAGCCGATGACCTGCCCCAGTCGGACGGAGCTGCGCAGTCCCCGGCGACCGCCCGCGGTCGAGTTGAGATGGACGGCCCTTAGCTCCTGCTTCAACTTGAAGCCGCGCGGCTTCCCGTCGGGGCCGAAGACGTAGGAGGTCGGCACGGCCGCGTCCCTCTTCTGGCCGCGGAACATGATGTAGGTGAGGCCCGAGCCGGCGACGCGCGTCCCCTCGCCGGGGCCGACCTCGGAGTCGGTGCGAATCTGTCCATTCGGGTCTACGAGCCGACACTGGACGTTGCCGCGGAACACACCCTCGGTCGTGACCTCGCCGCTCAGGACGTAGGAGCCCTGGAGCCCCTCGAACCTGCCGCGGCCGTCGAGGACTTCGCCGACCGCCGCGGCCAGCAGTTGCCGCCGGCCACCGGCCTCGAACGGGAAGGTGCAGCCCGTGCCGAAGCCGCGGAAACCGTCGGCGCCGTCGCCGAAGCTGAAGCGGCCGTCCTGCATGACGAAGCGTTGCGGCCGAGAGGGGTCGAAGGCGGTCGGCGAGGGGTCGCGCCCCGGCGCGGCCGCGAAGTCGTCGGGGATGACGAGCCAGCGGTCGCTGAATTTGCCGATGCGCGCCCCGACGGCGTTCGACGCCCTCACGCCCGACCGCGACTCCGGGGACTGGACGACGCCGCCGAAGCGGTAGAGCATTTCGTTCAACTCCATGCCCACCGCGCCGCTTGAGCCCCCGCGGATGACGGAGTTCGAGCGATCCGAGTCGGGGACGGCGTAGGCGTCGATGAAGGCGGCCTCGTCTATCAAGTGCTGCACCAGCTCGAACGGGTAGGTCTGGGCGTTCAGATCGGGCAGCGCGGACGCGGGCGCGGCTGTCCCCGTCTCCTGCCCGCGCTGGGCCCGCCGGGCGCTCTGTTCGTTCTGCATCTCGTACCGCCTCTCTTCCTTCCTCACCACCTCGTTAAGTATCTTCAGGATCCGCCCGGCGAAGGCGACCGGACGGTTCGGGAGGTCAAAGCGGCCGACACCTCTTCGGCCGTGATGAGGGGTTGCTGTGAACCCGCTGACGGCGCGGTGCCGGTTGGCATCTCTCCTTGGTCTTCGGCGAATCAGCGGCTAATTACAGTCGCGCTCCTTGATCGCGTCGCGGATGCCTTCGAGGACGCTGATCTGCTCCTCCTCGTACTTGAACTTCTCGCGCGGATAGCGA
>CAXTSK010000844.1:0-2059 GCA_964246655.1 uncultured Pyrinomonadaceae bacterium | reverse complement strand
CTTCCTCGTCATCCTCGGGCAAATGCTCCAAATCCAACTCGCCATCGACGATCAGCTGCGCCAGGCTCAGCGCATACCCGCTCTTCTGCCGCGAAAATCCGGCTTCGCGCAGGCCGTCCGCGCCCACCGCGAGCGCGCGCACGCGCGGCCCCGCCAGCCCCTCGCTCGTCACCGACTGGACGCGCCGTCCGTCATAGCGCGCGAGCCCCGAGTCGGTGCCGAACCACATCACCCCTTCGGCGTCCTGCGCCACCGCGCGCACCTGATCCGAAGGCAGACCGTGGAACAGCGTCACCGCGCCCCAACGGTGCAGGCTCGTCGGCTGTGTCGTTGACTCTTCGGCTTTAGAAGTGAGCAGTGAGCAGTGAGCGGTGAGCAGTGAGCAGAGCGCGGCAAGCGGCAGGCAGTAAGCCAACAGGCGGCCCGACTGCGTGGCCGCCCGCCTTCTGACTCCTTCCCTCCGTTTCCTATCCGGCGCCATCAACCTACCGCTCACTGCTTACTGCTCACTGCTCACCGTCTTCACTTGTGCTCGTCCATGAAGCGCTTGCGGTCGCGTTCGATCCAGTGTTCGAGGTCGGCGGCGGCCTTCTCCAGCTCGTCGGAGTTGATGAGGCCGCGGCGCAGCGCCTCGAAGAAGGCGCGCGTGCGCATGTTGTAGGCGAGCTTGTCGTACGCCTCGTGCGGCGTGCCCTCGGGCGTCGAGACGAAGAGCTTCTCGTAGAGCGTGGCGAGGCGGCTCTCCACCCCGCGCAGGGAGAGCGCGCACTTGCGCGCGATGGCCCAGTTCGAAAGCCCGAGCGCGAGGTAGTAGAGCGCCTCGGCCTCGAACTCGGTGAGGAGCGGGCGCTTGAAGGAGTCCTTGAAGGCCGGGTCGATCATGTCCGCGCCGTCTTCGAGCACGGCGGCGACGAAGCGGAGGAAGCGCGACTCGGGGTTGTTCTTGTGGATGAAGCCGTAGGCGGGCTGCGGCTCGACCGAGCGGACGATCTTGCGCAGCTCGTTGATGTAGACCTCGTGCGCGAACTGCGTCCAGAAGATGATGCGCGCCGAGGGGAAGTCGCGCCAGACGGCGCGCGCCGCCTTGACGCCCGAGAGTCGCGGCATCTGGATGTCGAAGACGCACAGCTCGGGCCGCTCCTTGAGCGCGGCCTTGACGGCCTCCTCGCCGTCGGCGGCCTCGATGACGGGGGCGTGCGCGGCGAACTCGCGCTCCAGAAGCTCTTTCAGGTAGCGCCGCTGCGCGACGTTGTCTTCGGCAATCAGGATGGACATAGGGCGGTCGGCGTCGGGGGTAACGTGTCCTCTAACGCGTGACATTGTGCAGCCTCACTCGACGGGTTGTAAACACCAGCTCTTCACCATAGCTTCGAGCACCGACTTGTTCTTCTCGTACTTCGCGAGCGGAGTGCTCAGGCTGAGCGTGAAGACTGCGCCCGCCTCGCCGCCGATGGCGACCACCTCGTCGCTCACCATCTCGCGGCCGTTCTCCACGTACTGCGACGGAGAGTCTGAAGGCGAGCGTCGAAGGTCTGAGCCAAAGCAGTCGCATGAGCTGTTCTCCTGTTAGTGTCTGCCCTGCGGCACCGACAACTCTTTCAACAGTATTCTGTCCTTCGTCTTCGTGACGGCGTAAATCTTCGACCCGATAACCTGAAGCTCTGCGTCGGGCGGCACGTCACGGTGCCAGAGCATTTGGGTTCCGCGCCACGCCGTCACGCCGTCCTGCATCGGCAGTACCCCGACCTCGCGCCTCAGGCGGTAGCCGCCGAACGCGTCCATGACGAGACACGCATCGTCGCCGTAAGGAATCACCCGGCCGAAGCCGGCGCTGCCGTTGCGCGACTCGTGGGCCAGTTCGCGCCCCGTCGCGGCGTCGAGGATGCACATGAAGTTGTCGCCGGCCGTGACGTAGATCATCCCCGTCGCTTCGATGTAAGCGAAGTCGATGACCGTCTGCGGTACTTCGTACTTCCACACGACGTGCTTGTTCGTGCCGAGCATGTAGAGCGTGTCGCCCGCGTCGGCGAGCGCGCGGCCCGAAGGCAGGACGCCGACC
>CAXTSK010000843.1:0-2065 GCA_964246655.1 uncultured Pyrinomonadaceae bacterium | reverse complement strand
GCCGACGACCCACAGAATCTTACCCGCGCCGGACGAACACGCACATGACCCCGCAGAGGTCGCGCAGGAGCGTCTGTTCACGGGCATCTCCATCGTCGTCGGCCTGCTCGGCATCGGGCTCGGGTGGATGCTCTTCTCGAAGCGGCCGCTCATGAAGCTGCCGCGCCTGCTTGAGAACAAATACTACGTGGACGAGGTCTACAACGCCGCCCTCATCGACCCGATCAAGACGGGCTCGCGCGAAGGGCTTTGGCGCTTCGTGGACGTGGGCGTCATCGACGGCATCGTCAACGGGCTCGGGCGCGGGACGGCCGCGCTCGGCGGCGTGCTGCGCTACCTACAGGCCGGGTTCGTGCGCTCTTACGCGGCCATCATCCTGGTCGGCGCGCTGGCCGTCCTCGGTTACTTCGCCTGGAACGTCTGGCAGCTCCCACGGTAAAAGAACATGCAGCAATACCTGCTCACCGTACTCATCCTTCTGCCCTTCGCCGGGGCGCTGGCGCTCGCCGCGCACGGGCTCTTCGCGCCGTACGCGAACGAGAAGCACTACCGCTGGGTCGCGCTCGGATTCTCGCTCGTGACCTTCGCGGCCTCGCTGCTGCTGCTCACGCAGCCCGTGGGGTTGGGCACGGGCGGCACGTTCCACTTCGTGCAGAACGTGTCGTGGGTCGATTCAATCGGCGCGCGCTACCACGTCGGCGTGGACGGCATCAGCCTGTGGCTCGTCATCCTGACGACGCTGCTGCTGCCCATCTCGATCCTGTCCTCGTGGACTTCGGTCGAGAAGCGGCCGCTCGCCTTCTTCGCCTTTATGCTGCTGCTTGAGTCGGCGATGATCGGCGTCTTCGTCTCGCTCGACCTGCTGCTCTTCTACCTCTTCTTCGAGGCGTCGCTCGTCCCGATGTTCTTCCTCATCGGCGCGTGGGGCGGCGAGCGCAGGCTCTACGCGGCGGTCAAGTTCTTCATCTACACGGCGGTCGGGAGCCTCCTGATGCTCGCGGGCATCATCTGGCTCTGGTATCTCTACTCCGGCATCCCCGGCGTGAACGGGGGCACGTTCGACTACGTGCTGCTGCTCGACGCCGTCCAGCAGGGCAAGATTGCGCTGAGCATCAACAACGTCGCCACGCGCGAGCAGGCCGTCCTGTTCGGCCTCTTCGCGCTCGCCTTCAGCGTGAAGGTGCCGCTCTTCCCATTCCACACGTGGCTACCGGACGCGCACACGGAGGCGCCGACGGCCGGCTCCGTCATCCTCGCGGGCGTCCTGCTGAAGATGGGGACGTACGGGCTGATGCGCTTCAACTTCGCGCTCTTCCCCGAGGCGACGCGCGAGTACGCGCCGCTCTTCATCGTGCTCGCCGTCATCGGCATCATCTACGGCGCGCTGGTCGCGATGGTGCAGCCGGACGTGAAGAGGCTGGTGGCTTATTCATCGGTGAGTCACATGGGCTTCGTCGTGCTCGGCATGTTCAGCTTCACCGAGTGGGGCATGCAGGGCGCGCTCTACCAGATGTTGAACCACGGCGTCTCGACCGGCGCGCTCTTCCTTCTGGTCGGCATGATCTACGAGCGGCGGCACACGCGCATGATCTCGGAGTTCGGCGGACTGTCGAAGCCGATGCCGGTCTTCGCCACGCTCTTCGTCTTCACGTCGCTCTCGTCGGTGGGCCTGCCGCTCCTGAACGGGTTCGTGGGCGAGTTCCTCATCATGTTCGGCTTCTGGAATTCCGACCCGGCCGTCCACAACGTTTCGCGGAGCTGGCTGGTGACGATGCTGGCGGCGACGGGCGTCATCTGGGCCGCGGTCTACATGCTCTGGATGTTACAGCGCGTGCTGTTCGGGCGCGTGACCAACCCCGCGAACCGCAGACTCGCCGATTTGAACTGGCGCGAGATAGGTCTGCTCACGCCACTGCTCGTGCTGATGCTCTACATGGGCGCCTATCCGCGCCCGTTCCTCGCCCGCGCGCGCGCGAGCGGCGAGGCCGTCCGCGCGCGCGTCGTGGCGGGCGGCGCGCCGGGCGTGTTCCCCGCCGCGGCCCCGGGGCCGGAGGAAGGGGTATGG
>CAXTSK010000842.1:0-2066 GCA_964246655.1 uncultured Pyrinomonadaceae bacterium | reverse complement strand
CAGTCGTTTCTATCTCAATGCCGCACGCGTGCCCCTGCCGCGCGCGGGCGAGTTCGGGGCCGTCCGCGCCGTCGCCATCCACGTCGCGTAGTCCGTCCCACGCCCGCCCGCGAGCATCGGGTCGGCCGCGCTGAAGCCGGGCTCGCGGTTCGGGTCGGCGATGCCGCCGACGGGCACGTCGCGCCCGCCGTTGGAGAAGGTGTTGCCCGCGTGGTCGAAGCCCGAGACCTTCACGCCCTCACCCGAGAGTTGATAAAGCATCGTCTCGTCCACGACGCCCGAGAGGACGAAGACGTTGTCGCGCAGCGTGAGCCCTTCGGTCAGCGTCAGGCGCACGCTCCGGCCGCAACCTTTCGCAGGGCTGTCCACCTCGTTGCCCGGCCGGACGAGCAGCACGCCGCGCTCGCCGATGCCGATGAAGGTGTTGTTGACGACCGTCGCGTCCTTCGCCGCCCAGACGGCGACGGGCTCGACGGGCCGCTCGCCCGGCCGCGTCGAGATGACGAGGTTGTCGCGCGCAGTCATCCCGTACGACTCGAAGCGCGCGAACGAGCACGGGTCGCCGTACCGTCCGTCGATGAAGAGGTCGGGGTCGGTCGAGCCGCCGGAGAAGGCCGCGCCGGAGTTGTCCACGAAGACGTTGGCCTCGACGAGCACGCGCCGCCCGCCGCCCTTCGAAACGACGCCGCGGTGACTGTTGCGTATCAGGTTACGCCGCACGACGGCGTCGTCCACGCACGGCAGATCAATCGCAGGCTTACGCTGCGCGTTCTTTCCGTCAAACAGCTCGTTGTCTTCGATAGTGATGTGGTGCGACTGGTTGAACTTGACGAGGTAGAGCCGGTCGTCGTCCTGCAAAGGGTCGTAGTCCGGCGTGCAGCCCGCGGGCGGGCAGTCGTAGTGAATCAGCGAGTTGCGAATCGTGATGTAGCTCGTCCACGACGAGCGGTCGTACCACGCGGCCGTGTGGCCGCCGGGCGGGTCGTTCGTCTTAACTTGATTGAACTCGTTCTCGGGTTCGTAGACGCTGTCGCCGTGGACGCCGTTTCGTCGTTGGTTAATCTTCTTGCCGGCCGCGTCCGTGTAGTAAGGGTTGGGGAAGATGTCGAAGCCGTCTACGACGATGCCGCGGGCGAGGTGGAAGCGCACCGCGTCGATGATGACCCCGTGGCGTGTCTCGGCGCGGATGGTGAGCGGGTTCGCGGGGTCGTAGCGGTAGATGCCGATTGTCTCGGGCCGCGCCGGGTCGGGCACGGGCCGGCGCGGGTCGCCGGCCTCCAATCTGTCGTTCATCGTCAGGGTGAGGGAGAGCCTGCCCCATTGCGCCGCCGCGCCCGCCTTGCGGTAGTCGCCGTTCTTCGCGACGAGCGTGTCGCCGCTCCCGACGCGTTGCAGAGCCACGCGCCAGGACTTGTAGGGCCGCGCGTAGCTCCCGTCGCCGCGCGCGTCGTCGCCGTCGAGCAGGTGCACGTAGACGGTCTTGCCCGCCGCGCTCGCCCCGCCGCACGACAGCGCGAGCAGCATGGCGGCCGCGTGCAGTATGAGCCGCGCGCTCTGCTTCAACGCCTCCCTCCTCACTTCGCCTGCGCGCCCGCGACGCGGCGGACGTTCCGCATGTTCGAGATGTTCGCGAGCGGGTCGCCCTCGACGAGCAAAAGGTCTGCGAGTTTGCCCGCCTCGACGCTCCCGAGCCGGTCTTCGGCGTGGAAGAAGTGCGCGTTCTCCCAAGTCCCCGCCACGATGGCCTCCGACGGCGTCAGCCCGCTTTCGACGAGGAGTTCCAGCTCGCGCTGGTAGGCCCACCCGCGTTCCGCGTGCGGCACGTCCGAGTGTGAGCCGACGACGACGTGCGCGCCCGCGCGCCTCGCACGCAGCACGAACTCCTCCATGCGCTTGAAGGCGCGGACGTGCATCTCGGTTGTCTCCTTGTCGCCCCTCTGCCGCTCGAAGACGGCGAGCGTCGGCGAGATGAAGGTGCCGCGCTCGACTATCAGTTGAAAGATCGCGCGCGCGCGCGGCGCGAGGGGCGCTACGAGGTCTGGGACAAGATAGATTTGGACTCGCCG
>CAXTSK010000841.1:0-2069 GCA_964246655.1 uncultured Pyrinomonadaceae bacterium | reverse complement strand
GAGCGCGCGGCTAAAAAACGAACCCACGAAGCTTCGTCCCCGAGAGCCTCCATCAAATAGGCCGAGACTGCCGGCCCCTCCGACTGTGCCATCGCGGCCGCCGCCGCGGCACGCACCTTCGGCGTCTCGTGCCGCAGCGCGTGAACAAGTGCGGGCGTGGCGCGCTCGTCTTCGAGATACGGGAGATGCTCGACGGCCGCGCGCCGCACGCGCTCGTCTTCATCCAGGCATCGTTCCAACAAAAGGTCTGTGCATTCCGCGTAGCCGAAGTATCCCGCGATCTTGACCGCCGATTCGCGCACGTTCGGGTCGGCGTCGGAGAGGAGCGGCAGCACCCGCGCCGGCATCTCGGGCGAGCCGAGCGAGTTGAGCGCGCCGACGACCGATTGCCTCACCGCCGCGCTCGGGTCGCCGACGCGCGCGAGCAGCGACTCGAAGGCGCGCGGGTCGCCGATCTTCGCCAGCGCGTCGGCCGCCGCGATGACCATCTCCGCGTCATCTTCTTCGAGGACTTCGACCAGCGCGGGCACGGCGCGCGCGTCCCCTATCCGCCCCAACGCGACGGCCGCCGCCTTTCGGATTTCAAGGTCTTCCGACGCGAGCTGTTCGATTAATAGGTCGGTCACGCCCGACCCGTGCCGCACCAATGCTTCGAGCACCTCGCCGCGCGCGTCCGCTTGCCCGAGCAGTCGCGTCAACGCGCGCTCGACGGCCGCGCCCTCCAACCACCCGACGACCAGCGCGAGCGGACGCAGCTCGCCCGGCCCGGCCCCCTCAAGCGCTTCGAGCAGGTTTTGCGCGCCCGTCGGGTTGATCGCCGCGCGACTCAAGTCAGCGATGTAAGAACCTTCGCCGTGCAACTTCTCGTAGCGGTCGTGCAGCGCCGCGAGAGCCCGCGCCGCCGCACGCGTCGGGGCGTCCGGGAGGTTCAGCAGCCCGGCCAAAGGCACGACCGTCTCTTCGTCGCCGAGTTCCCCGAGCAGTTCGGCGGCGGCCTCGCGCAGAAGCTCGTCTTCGAGCAGAGGCAGGACGCGCGGGACGACGCGCGCGTCGCCGATCTGCTTCAGCGCGTCGAGCGCCGGGAAGGCTAAGAAGAAGTCGCGCGAGTCTGCAACGTCTGCGAGCGCGTCCGCGGCTTCGGCCGCGCGCAACTTACCCAGCGCTTCCACGGCGTGGTAACGCACGTTCACGTCGTCGTCGCCGAGCGCGTCGATGAGAGCGGGCACGGCGCGCGCGTCGCGCTGTTCGCCGAGGGCGAGCGCCGCCTGCATGCGTAGGTCTGCGTCCTCGCCGTGCAAAAATTCGACGAGCGGCGAGAGCGTGTCCACGTCGCTCATCGCGAGCACCTGGAGCGCGCTGTTGAGGATGCCGAGGTTGTGATGGTTCTCGCGCACCGAAGCCAGGAGCGCCATGATGGCTTCGGGCGCCGCCCGGTGGGCCAGACCTTCGACGGCCGCGCGCCGCACGCGCCAACTCTCGTCCCCGAGCGCGCCGAGGAGCGGGCCCGAAGGTTCGAGCGAATCGTCTTCCGCGAGGGCGAGGGCGGCGCTCAGGCGCGCGTCTTCGCGCGAGTGGGCGAGTTGTTCGGAGAGGGCGCGCTCGCGCTCGATGCGTGCGGTCACGTCTTCGACCGTGACGAGCGCGCCGACGACCCGACCTTCCTCAAGCAGGGGCGCGATGGTCACGCGCTGCCGCATGCGGTCGAAGCGTTCCGAGGGCACGGCCGGGGGACACGGAATCAGGTAGCGGTGAAAGGCCGGGGCGAGGACTTCCACGACCCCTTCGTCTATCACCCGCCTGAAATGGTCGAGCAGGCGGCGCTCCTCTAAATCGGGAATAAGCTCGACGAGCGGCTTCCCGCGCGCCGCGTCCGCGGGGATGCCCGTTAGACGTTCCAGGGCCGAGTCCCATATCTGAATCATGAGACTCGCGTCGGTGGTGAACACTCCGATTGGATTGGTCGAGGAAGTCAGGTCGCTAATCTCCGTACAAAAGTGCAGACAGGTCGGAACCGCCCGCGGTTCCGACTCGCGCGGTCTATTGCTCTGACCCGTCGGGCCGTTCCGGCT
>CAXTSK010000840.1:0-2071 GCA_964246655.1 uncultured Pyrinomonadaceae bacterium | reverse complement strand
CTCCGACTCGCGTGCGGAGAACAACAACGCGGGCGAGCGCGGCGGGCTCTTCGACACGCTGCTCGCCAGCCAGCTCGTCTCGGCCGGCGAGCAGGAAGACCGCCACTCGCTCGCCTCCGTCTCCGAGCGCTACCTCAACCAGCCCGTGGACAAGACGCAGCAGGTGAGCGACTGGGGCGGGAGGCTTTCGGCCGCGCAGCTCGAATACGCCGCACGCGACGCCGCCGTCATGCTCCCCCTGCGCCTCAAGCTCGTCGAGGCGCTGCGCGCCAACGCCCTCACGCGCACGGCGCAGTTGGAGTTCGAGTGCGTCGTGCCGCTCGCCGCGATGGAGTTGGAGGGCGTCTACCTCGACCGCGACTGCTGGCGCGCCAAGCTCAAGGAGATCGAGAAGCAACGCAACCATCTGCACGAACTCCTTCAAGAAGAGCTGGCCGAGGAGCCCGCGCAGCAATCGCTCTTCGGCCCCGCGCGCGCCGACATCAACCTCGACTCGCACGTCCAACTCACGCGCGCCATGAAGCGCGTGCTCGTACTCAATGAGGGCGAGGAGATACCGGACTCGACGCGCAACTGGAAGCTCGAACCGCTCGCCCTCAAGCACCCCGTCGTCCGGCGCATCCTCGACTACCGCACGCTCCAGAAGACACTCAAGTTCGGCGAGACGCTGCTCGAAGCCGTCAACAAAGAGACCGGCCGCATCCACTCCCACTTCCACCAGATCGGCGCCCCGACGGGGAGGATGAGCTGCACGGATCCGAACATCCAGCAGGTGCCGCACGCCTTCGACATGCGCCGCTGCTTCCGCGCGCCGTCGGGACACAAGCTGGTGGACGCAGATTATTCACAGATAGAGTTGCGTATCCTCGCCGACTTCACGAACGACCGCGGGTTCGTGGATGCGTTCCGCTCGGGCGCGGATTTGCACCGCGTGACGGCCGCGCAGGTCTTCGGCGTGAAGCTCGAAGAGGTGTCGAAGGAGCAGCGCGACTTCGCCAAGCGCCTGAACTTCGGCGTGGTCTATGGCATCGGCGCGCGCCGCTTCGCGCTGCTGACGGGCTTGAAGGAGTCGGAGGCCGAAGACCTCCTCAAGCGCTACTTCGCCACCTACCGCGACCTCGACACGTGGCTCCGCGACGCCGCCTTCAAGGCCGTCCGCGAGCGCACCGCCCCCCGCACCGTGGCGGGCCGCCTCTTCCGCTTCAACTTCGACCCCGAGGACAAACAGGCCGCCTCCGCCGCCCAACGCAACGGCAAAAATGCACCGATCCAGGGCAGCTCGGCCGACATCATCAAGCGCGCGCTCCGCTTGTTGCACGACCGCCTGAAGGAGACGGAGGCGCACGTCGTTAACGTCGTGCACGACGAGGTTGTGGTGGAATGCCCGGAGGAGGGCGCGGAGGAGTTCGCGCGCGTCGTCGAGGAGATGATGTGCGCCGCGGGCGAGGAGTACGTCAAGGCCGTCCCCGTCAAGGTCGAGTCGGCGGTGACGGACGAGTGGGTAAAGTGAGATAAGAAGTAGTCAGTAGCCAGTAGGAAACGGCGGGCGGTTCGACTCGGCGATAGGGCTGAGGCACCGCCTGTTTTCCTACTGGCTACTGTTTTTCCTCCACGCGAAGTAGACGGGCAGGCCCGTCAGCACTAAGAGGAAGCCGAGGCCGGAGGTCTTGGGGGCGAGGTAGACGAGGTCGAGGGTGAGGAGCGTGGCGAGGAGGACGTAGACGAGCGGGACGAGTGGGTAGCCGGGCGTGCGGTAGGGACGCACGGCGTCGGGCGCTTTGCGGCGCAGGACGAAGACCGCGACGACCATCAGCACGTAAAAGACGAGGTCGGCGGGGATGATGTATTCGAGGAGCTGCGTGTAGACGTTGCCGTAGGCGAGTTTGGCCGCGCCGTTCGCGGGGTCGGCCGTCTCCGTCACCGTGCGCGGGAGCGTCAGCATCGCCGCCCAGACGCCTTGCACGGCGAGCGCGAAGGCCGGCACGCGGCGCGCGGTGAGGCGCGCCGCGGCGCGGAAGAAGAGGCGGTCGCCGGCCCTCGCGTAGGTGCCGCGCGCGCCCGCCCGGCTCCG
>CAXTSK010000839.1:0-2073 GCA_964246655.1 uncultured Pyrinomonadaceae bacterium | reverse complement strand
GCACCTCGCGGACGCGTGGGGCGCGCCGCGCCGCGAGGTGCTTGAGCTGTGCCTGAGGGCGACGCGCGCGGGGCTGCTCGATCTGCGCTGGGAGCTGCTCTGCCCCGTCTGCCGCGGCGCGCAGCAGTCGGCCGAGAAGCTCCAAGACGTGCGCGCCGACCAGCACTGCGACTCCTGCCAGATAGATTTCGCCGTCGCCTTCGACCGCTCGGTCGAGGTCGTCTTCCGCCCCAGCCCTTCAGTCCGCCGCGTCGCCGTGCGCGACTTCTGCGTCGGCGGCCCGCAGGTCACGCCGCACGTCGTCGTCCAGCAGCTCGTCCCCGCGGGTGAGACGCGCACCGTCTCGCCGCTCCTCGAAGAGGGGCGCCACGGCCTCCGCACGGGCGCGAACGGCGACGCGCGCACGCTCCTCGTCTCGGCTTCGGGCTCGGAAGTGTTGACGCTCAACGCCGACGACGTTGACGTTGAAGAAGAGTTGACGGCCTCGACGCGCCCCGTCATCAAGCTCGTCAACGACACCGGCGGCGAGCGGCTCTTCCGCATCGAGCGCGAGGCGTGGGGCGGGCAGGAGGCGACCGCGGCGGAGGTCACGGCGCTCCAACTCTTCCGCGACCTCTTCGCGACGGAAGCGCTGCGCCCCGGCGACCAGATCAACGTCGGCCAGATGACCATCCTCTTCACAGACCTGCGCAACTCGACGCGCCTCTACCGAGAGATCGGCGACGCCGTGGCCTTCGGCGCCGTGATGGGCCACTTCGACGTGCTGCGCGAAGAGATCGCGCGCGAGGGCGGCTCCATCGTGAAGACGCTGGGCGACGCCATCATGGCCGTCTTCCCTCGCCCTGCGCCCGCGTTGCGCGCCATCATCAACGCGCAGTCGGCGCTCGCCTCGCCGCCGGAGGGCGTGCGCCCGCTCACGGTCAAGGCGGGCCTGCACGCGGGCCCCTGCATCGCCGTCACGCTCAACGAGCGGCTCGACTACTTCGGCTCGAACGTCAACATCGCCGCGCGCCTCGAACCTCTCTCGACCGGCGAGGACTGCGTTATCACGTCGGACGTGCGCCGCGACCCGGAGGTCTTGGAACTGCTCGCAGACCCCGCGAGCGGCCTCGCGGCCGAGCCGTCCGAAGCCGCGCTCAAGGGCTTCGACAACGAATGCTTCGAACTCTGGCGCGTGAAGCGAGCAGTAGCCCGACCGTGAGGGAGGGCGTTCAGTCTGTGCCACCTCGACCGTTGGAGGTTATATGACGACCTCGACAACCACCGTTGCTCAAGTCTCAAACGTGCGCCCGCGCCGGCGCTGGCGCTGGGTTAAGTACGGCGCGGTTCTCATCGTCGTCCTGCTCGCGTGGGCGGCCTTCGACCTCTACGCGCCGCGCCGCACTTCCATGCGCGACTTCGACGCCGACGAGGTGGCGCGGCTTGAGACGGCGATGTGGCGCTCCTACTACTCGCGCGAGCGCGTGAAACTCTTCCGCGAGTTGTCGGAGCTTCTGCGTACGCAGTACCGCCTGCCGCTGCTGCGCTCGAACGCCGTCGCCTACCGCGCCGCCAAGGCCGCCTTCGTCTTCAAGGATGGGCACTCCCGCGCAGACTACGAGCGTGCGCTGCCCGACCTCGTCAACTTCTACCAGTCCATCCGCGCCGTCTCCGATACGGACTTCGACGTGGAGCGCGCCGCGCGCCTGGAACTCGAATGGTGGATCATCCACCGCGAGCGACGAAGGCACGCGCCCGGCGACCTCGACCGCGCGCTCGCAGACCTCCAGGCCGAACTCTTCCGCGTCCCCGCCGAACGCCTCGCCGAACACGCGCGCCTGCGCGCCGAGGCGATGACCATCCGCGACGACAGAGCCGACGCGGGCGGCGTCACCGAAGATGACTGGCGCAGAATAGACGAACTGCTCCACCAGTCCTGGCGCTCGCTCCACGCGGCGGTCAACCCCTAAAACCAAATTAGGTCAGAACTACCCGCGGTAGCGGGTGGCCCTTCGCGACGCGGAGCATCCGCATAACAAAGGCCCACCCGCTACCGCGGGTGGTACTGACTTGATTTTCTTCAGGGGGGAGAGG
>CAXTSK010000838.1:0-2077 GCA_964246655.1 uncultured Pyrinomonadaceae bacterium | reverse complement strand
GTCCTGCTGCTCTCCGCTCTTGTCGCGCCGCCGCTCGTTGGTCGCCACCGAGAACTTGCAGACCGCCGTGCCCTGTGGGGTGTAGCTCAGCTCGGGGTCGCGCCCGAGGTTTCCGATAAGGATGATCTTGTTGTAGGACATTTCTCTCGCTCCTCGCGTTTACCTACGCCCGCCGCGTGTGGCACACGCCCTCGCCGCGGTGTTGCAATCCTGGCACATCGTATCACACGCAACAGGAGGCGTGTAAAGCGCCTTGTGCCTTTCAAGGGGAGCCAGCCGGACGCGGCTGGCCGCTGATGCTTTGCAAGTCTCCGCGCGTGGCGGCGCGTGGCGGCCACGCTTGTTTACTACTCGCGCCGCCCCACGTCAACGCTCAGGAAGTCGTGCGCCAGCTCCGTCTCGGCGAAGACCGCGCGCGCCTCTTGCAGCAGTTCCTCCGGTCCGGTCTGGTTGCCGGGGAAGTAGCGCGGGCTGAGGTGCGTGATGACGAGGCGGCGCGCTCCCGCTTCCTTCGCCACGCGCCCGGCCATCGAGGCGGTCGAGTGCGTCGAGCGCACGGCCAAGCCTTCGTCGGCCTCGGCGAAGGTGGCCTCGTGGATGAGAAGGTCGGCGCCGCGCGAAAGCTCCACGGCCGAGCGGCAGTAGGTGGTGTCGGTGCAGTAGACGACGCTCCGGCCCTTCAAGTCCGGGCCGCAGAAGTCCGCGCCCTCGAACGTGCGGCCGTCGTCGAGCGTCACGCGCTCGCCGCGCTTGAGTTTCCCGTAGAGCGGCCCCGGCGGGATGCCCTCCGCGCGCGCGCGCTCCACGTCGAAGTGGCCGGGCCTGTCCTTCTCGTCCACGCGGTAGCCGAAGGCGGGCAGGCGGTGCTTGAGCGGCGCGCAGGTGACCGCGTACTCCTCGTCCTCGAAGACCAAGCCCTCTTTAACCTCGTGGACGCCGAGCGGGTAGTTCGTCTGGAACTGCGTGCGGCGGCTGACCTCGCGCACGTAGTCGGCGAGCGGGCGCGGGCCGTACACGTCGATGCCGCGCGTGTGGGCGGTCATGCCGCAGGTGGCGAGCAGCCCCATCAGCCCGAGCATGTGGTCGCCGTGCATGTGCGTGATGAAGATGCGCGTGACCTGACTGATGTTCAGCTCGCTCCGGAGAAGCTGGTGCTGCGTCCCCTCGCCGCAGTCGAAGAGCCACACCTCGGCGCGCTGCGGCGGCCGCATCGCCACGCACGAGACGTTGCGCGCACGCGTCGGCACTCCCGCGCTCGTTCCCAGAAAAGTGATCTGCAAAGCTACTCACTCCGTTCGGGTGAGCAGTAAGCAGTGAGCGGTGAGCAGTCGAAAGAGTCCATGCCGCGCCCGCTTCTGCCTGAAACTGCTTACTGCTCACCGCTCACTGCTTACTGACAAAGACGTTCCCTTTAACCCAGAAGCGCCAGGGCTTGAGCGCGTCTTCGGCGGCGTAGTCGATGCCGATGCGCGGGCCGTCGGCGACCTGTTCGGAGTCGAACTCAACGCCCGTCTCTTCGAGCCAGACGCGTTTGCCCGTCGTCAGGTCTTCGCCGTCGAAGGTCAAATCAATCCCGAGTGCGCGGCAGAGCTTGCCGGGGCCTGAAGTCAGCTCGCGCTCCTTCGAGACGGCCCGCCGCTCCCACATCAGCTCGATTCCCTCTTCCGGCTCGACGGCGCGGACGAGGACGGCGTGCGGCAGCCCCTCGGGGCCCGTGACGACGTTGAACTGGTGGTGCATGCCGTAGACGAAGAAGACGTAGGCCGTCCCGCCGACGCCGAACATCGTCTCCGTCCGGCGCGTGCGCCGCCCGCCGTACGAGTGCGCCGCCCTGTCCTCGACGCCCAGGTAAGCTTCCGTTTCGACGACGCGCGCCGACACGCGCTCGCCCGCCGCGGAAGGGACGACGAGCCGCTTGCCCAGAAGCTCGCGCGCCACGCGCAAGGTGTCGGCCCGCGTGTAGAAGTCGCGTTCGAGTCTGAGGAGTCCCATTTGAAATGCAGGTCAGTACCACCCGCGGTAGCGGGTGGGTCGTTGAAACTCGGCGGCGCCGTGTTGCACAGGCCCACCCGCGACC
>CAXTSK010000837.1:0-2080 GCA_964246655.1 uncultured Pyrinomonadaceae bacterium | reverse complement strand
ACGCGGGGCGGCGGCGTGAGTTGACGCGCCGAAGACTCGACGCGGTGCGCGCGTGTGACGACCTGCGCGCCGCGCGGCTCGAAACGTTGAGTGACGCGGCGCGGGCTTTGGGCTTCGAAGGGCGGCGCGCTCTTTACGAAGAGTTCGCGGGCGTGAGTCTCGACGCGCTCGCGGCGGGGGCCGAAGCCTTCCTGCGCCGGACGGAGGCGGCTTACATGTCTGCGCTGGCGGAGTGGTCTGCGCGGGAGCTGGGGGCCGGCGCGGGGCGCGCGCCGGAGTCGGAGTACGCCGACCTTCCCTTCTTCGAGCGCGCGGCCGACACCGAGGCGCGGCTTCCCGCGCGCGACTTCCGCGGGCTCTACTCGGAGACGCTCGCCGGTCTTGGCGTCCGCGTTGAATCGCAAAGTGGCCTGCGCGTTGACGACGCGCCGCGGGCGGGCCAGGGGTTTGACTCGGCCGGCTTCGCCGGCGAGCCGCCGGAGGATGTGCGGCTCTCGGGCGGCGCGGGCGCGGGCGGGCTCGGGTTCATGCGCCGGAGCCTCTTGGAGGGCGGGCGCGCGCAGATGTTCGCGTGGGCCTCGCGCGAGACCGTGCCGCGTCATCCCGAGTTCGTACGTGCGCCCGACCGCGCGACCGAAGTCGGGCACGGGCTGCTGCTCGCGGGGCTGCTGCGCGAGCCCGTCTGGTTTGAGGGGCGGCGCCGTGTGCGCGCGGCAGAGGCTTCCGTGCTCGCGCGTCGAGCGGCGCTGTTAGACCTCTATCAAGCGAGGCGCGAGTGCGCGTCGGTCGCCTGCGCGCTCACACTCGAACGCGCGTCGGGCGGGCCTTCGGAGCAGTTCGCCGAAGGGTACGCGGCGCGGTTTACGGAGGCGACCGGCTTCCGACACGAGGCGGCGACGTACCTGCTCGACGCGGACGAATGGTTCGAGTCGGCGACGAACTTGCGCGCGCGCCTGTTCGCCGTCTCCTTCCGCGAGCACCTGCGTGGGCGCCACGGCCGGCGCTGGTTCGAGTCGCGCCGCGCGGGCGAGGAGCTGATAGACGTTTGGAACACGGCCTCGCGCTACGGCGCGGAGGAGTTGTCGAAACTTCTCTGGGGCGGCGAGCCGGGCTTCGAGCTGCTGGCCGACGCATCGAGCGCGGCGCTCGAAGGCCGCGACGGTTGAAGCTTTGACACTGCGAAGATGAGAGACGAGCTGAAGACGTTGAGCGTGCCCGTGCGTCTGGGCGGCGGGCGCGGGTACAGGGTCGAGATCGGCGCGGGCGCGCTCGCACAGCTCGGCGACGTTGCGCGCGGAAGTTTGCCGAAGGAGGCGCGCAAGGCGGCGCTCATCTCGAACGCGCGCGTGTTCGGACTCTACGGCGAACGCGCCGTCGCGTCGCTGCGCGCGGCGGGCTTCGAGGTCTCGCGCTGGCTGATGGGCGAGGGCGAGCGCTTCAAGACTATCGGGACGGCCGAGCGCGCGCTGGAGTTTCTGTCGGAGGCGGAGCTTGAGAGGAGCGACGCCGTCGTCGCGCTCGGCGGCGGCGTGGTCGGCGACGTGGCGGGCTTCGCGGCGGCCGTTTACCTGCGCGGCGTCGCGTTCGTGCAGGCGCCGACGACGCTGCTCGCGCAGATCGACTCCTCGGTCGGCGGCAAGACCGGCGTCAACACGAAGGCGGGCAAGAACCTCGTCGGCGCCTTCCACCAGCCCTCGGCCGTCGTCGTGGACACGGCGACGCTTCGCAGTCTCCCGCGGCGCGAACTGACCGCCGGTTGGTGCGAGGCCGTGACGCAAGGCGCCATCGGCGACCGCCGCCTCTTCGAGCGGACGAAGAAGTTCCTGACGGGAGAGGCGCGCAGGAACGGTGACCGCCCGTCCGGCGTGAACGTCAACGACTCCGACGCGGAACGCGACGAAGAACTCGCGCGCATCATCGCCGCGCAGTGCGCGTTCAAGGCGCGCATCGTCGCGGGCGACGAGCGGGAATCTTTAAAGCGCGACGACGCGCGTTCGAGGAAGATTCTGAACTTCGGCCACACAGTCGGGCACGCGCTCGAAGCGGTGACGAGCTACCGGCGCTTCCGGCACGGCGAGGC
>CAXTSK010000836.1:0-2107 GCA_964246655.1 uncultured Pyrinomonadaceae bacterium | reverse complement strand
GGCCACATGAAGCGCAGCATCCCGGCGAAGGTGCGCGCCCTTCCCTGCTCGGCCTGCGCCGCCGTCATCCATTCGAGCAGGCGTCGTCGTGAGACGAGCGTGCGGTAAAGTGTCCGCACGATTGCGTCCGCGTTCAGGTAAGCCTGATGCGCGAGGTTCGTGACGACGACGAGCGCCTGCGCCGTGTTCTTCCTCGCGTCGCCCCACGCGCCCCTGAGCTGGCTCGACCAAGGAATGCCGCGCGCCCGCTTCCAGACGGCCGCGCCGAGGTTCATGTAGACGGGGAACGCTACCATGATGACGACGAAGAGCATCCACCAAGCGGGCGAGCCCGGCACGAACGTCCACACCGCCGCGAGCCACGCGAGCAGAGACGGCGCGGACAGGCTGCGCCGCATGTTGTCGAAAATCTTCCAGCGCGAGATGAGCCGCAGGGGGTTACGCAAGCTCCGACCGTCCGGGCCGGGCACGCGCGCGAACAGCCAGCGCGCGATCTGCCAGTCGCCCCGCACCCAACGGTAGCCGCGCCGCGCGTAGCTGTCGTACTGCGCGGGCGCGTCGTCGAAGACCTCGATGTCGGTGACCAGCGCGCAGCGCGCGTGCAGCCCCTCGAAGAGGTCGTGGCTCAGGATGGAGTTGTCGGGGATACGGCCTTCGAGCGCGGTCTCGAAAGCGTCAACGTCGTAGAGCCCCTTGCCGGTGAAGCTGCCCTCGCCGAAGAGGTCTTGATAAACGTCCGACGCGGCGGTCGTGTACGGGTCGAGTCCCGCCTGCCCCGAGAAGACGCGGGCGAAGCGCGAGCGCGAAGCGCCCTCAAGCGAGATGCTGACGCGCGGCTGAAGAATCCCGTAACCGCGCGTGACGCGCCCCGCCGCGCGGTCGTAGCGCGGGAGGTTCAAGGGGTGCAGTGCCACGCCGACGAGTCGGCGCGCGGCGTCGCGCGGCAGGCGCGTGTCGGAATCGAGCGTGATGACGTAGCGGACGCCCGCCAGCAGTTCGGCGTCGGCGGTCGCCGTCGTATAGCTCGTGTCGCGCGCGCCGCGCAGCAGCCGGTTGAACTCCTGAAGCTTGCCGCGCTTGCGCTCCCAGCCCATCCACTGACCTTCGCCCTCGTTCCAGAGCCTGCGCCGTTGAAAGAGGTGGAACCGCGCAAAGCCTTCGCCGCCGTGGCGTTCGTTCAGTTGCTCGATTCCCGCGAGCGCGCGTTCGAGGATGGCCGCGTCGGTCGCGGTCTCTTCGGCCGTCGCGTCGGCGTAATCGCCGAGCAGCGCGAAGTAGATGTGCTCGTCCCGGTTGGCGAGATAGTGAATCTCAAGGTTGGCGACCAGCTCGTCCACCGCAGACTCGTTGGCGAAGATGGTCGGGACGACGACCATCGTGCGCGCGTCCGCGGGGATGCCTTCGGACGTGTCGAGCTTGGGCAGCACGCGCGGCGGGAAGAGGTGCGTCACGTCCCAGTTCAACACGCCGACGGCGAGGTCGCTCGCCGGGACGAGCGAGAGCAGCGCGAAGGCCGCGAGCATGGGCCAACCCGCCCCCGCCAGGTACGCGCCGGATGCGAGCAGGGCGACGAACAGCACGATCAGCACGGCGAGGGTGCCGAGGTAGAAGCCCGTCGGGTGGCGCAGGAGCGCGCCGAGCACGCGCGCACGCACGGGCGCTCGGTAGGCAAAAGCTCTTTCAAGTTCCGACGCCCCCTCACCCGCGAGGTAGTAGCCGACGTGCGCGCTCTCCTCCGCATGCGCTTCGTCCTGCCGCGCGCGTTCGGCGAGGCCGACGGCGGCACGCGCCACGTCCGTCTCCGGCTTGTTCGTGCGCTTGCCGATGCGCTCGACGACGTGGCGGTAGCGGTCGCGCGTGGCGAAGTCCATCCGCGCGTAGACGCCCGCGGGGTCTTCGCCGAGCACGGGGTCTACGAGGCTCACGCTCTCGAAGAAGTCGCGCCAGTCGAGCGTCGAGAGCAGGCGCATGCTGCCGATGATATTGCCGACCGTGACCTGCGCGGCGGCCTGCCGCTGGTGTTCGAGATGGACGATCTCCTCGATGCTCTGCCCGCGCTTATGCAACTGCGCTTCGAGCCAATCGAAGACCGACGCGACCGCCGGGT
>CAXTSK010000835.1:0-2108 GCA_964246655.1 uncultured Pyrinomonadaceae bacterium | reverse complement strand
GCCACCGCCGGAGGAGCTACCGCCGCCGCCCCCAGAGGAGCTGCCGCCGCCGCCGCCGCTCGAAGCGCCGCCGCCGCCGCCGGTGCTACCGCCGCCAGTTCCTTCCGTGTCGTCTGCCATATACGCTTCCTCCAAGTGTTGGTATTGTTCTTTTAGCCTTTAGATGAAACGCGTGAGCTTTTCAAATAGAAGAGACGATGAGATGGTCACGCGCATTCATCCCTTGTACTGCGTTTGTTCCTCTGCCCAACAAATCATATGCCATGTCCGGACGCGGACAACGGCGCGAGTTTTAGAAAATAAACTCTTTCGCTTTGCCCGACTTTTGCCGGGCGCTTAACCTCTCGCGGGGATTGGTACTATCGAGGACAATTTTAAAGTCGTACACGGCCCTTCCTAAAAACGTACATGCCGCGCGGCGCATCTGTCGTCTAACGAACACACGAACTCGCCGCCCGGCGCGCGTGTTATAATCACGAAACTTTTAAAGATGGATCGCGCCGGAATATACATCCACGTCCCCTTCTGCCGTTCGCGCTGCTCGTACTGCGACTTCGCCACCGGGGCCTTCGAAGACGCACTCGCCGACAGTTACGTCGGCGCGCTCGCGCGCGAGATAGAGTCGTTCGACTTTGAAGGCGCGCGCTCTGAAGTTGACACCGTCTACTTCGGCGGCGGCACTCCCTCTCTGCTCACGCCCGCGCAGGTCTCGCGCGTGCTCGAAGCGGTGCGCGGCCGCTTCGACGTTGACGCGCGCGCCGAGGTGACGCTGGAGATGAACCCCGGCACGGTCACGCCCGAGCGCCTTCGTGCGTTGCTTGAAGCGGGCGTCAACCGCGCGAGCTTCGGCGCGCAGTCCTTCGACGACCGCGAGCTGAAGCGCCTCGGCCGCACGCACACCGCCGACGACACCCGCCGGACGTTCGAACAACTGCGCGCCGCCGGCTTCGACAACGTCAGCTTCGACCTCATCGCGGGCCTTCCGCGCCAGGCGCTCCGCGCGTGGGAGAGAAACCTGGAAGAGGCACTCGCGCTCCGCCCCGAACACCTCTCGCTCTACCTGCTCGAAGTGCACGAGGGGACGCCGCTCGCCGAACAGATACGGCAGGGGCGCTACGCCCCGCCAGACCCAGACCTCGCCGCAGAGATGTACCGCCTCCTGGTCGAGCGCGCGCGCGCCGCCGGGTACGAGCAGTACGAGATATCCAACTTCTGCCTGACGGGTCGCGAGTCGAGGCACAACGTCAAATACTGGACGGGCGCGCCCTTCTACGGCTTCGGCAACTCGGCCCACTCCTTCGACGGCCGACGCGCGCGCTGGTCGAACGAGCGCGACGCGCGCGCTTACGTAAAGTTGATGGAAGAGAAGGGCGACGCGGTCGTCGCGCGCGAAGAGCTTGACGAGCGCGGCGCGGGCGCCGAGGCACTCTTCCTCGGGCTCCGACTCTTATCGAAGGGCGTTGACCTCGCCGAGCACCGCGCGCGCTTCCGTTCCGACGTGCGCGCGGACTACGCCGCAGACCTCGCGCGCTTCGACGAGGCCGGGCTCATCGAACTGGACGGCGACGTTCTGCGCTTAACACCCGCGGGCGCCCTGCTCTCTAACGAAGTCTTCGCCGCCTTCGTCTGAACACGCTTATGAGATTGATTGATTTACGCAGCGACACCGTGACTAAACCGACGCCCTCGATGCGGCGCGCGATGGCCGAGGCCGAGGTGGGCGACGACGTGTACGGCGAAGACCCGACGGTCAACCGCCTGCAAGAGCGCGTCGCGGAACTCTTCGAGAAGGAGGCGTCGCTCTTCGTCCCGACCGGCTCGATGGGCAACCAGCTCGCCGTCAAGCTCCACACGCGGCCCGGCCGGGAGGTCATCATCGAGGAGCGCGGGCACATCTACAACTACGAGATGGCTGCGATGTCGGTCGTCTCGGGCGCGCTGGCGCGGCCCGTCAGGAGCGCCGACGGCTCAGGAATTTTGAGTTGGGAGGACGTGCGCGCGGCCGTCCACACCAAAGACGCGCCCTACTACGTCGCGCGCACGGGGCTGCTCGTGCTGGAGAACTCGCACAACTTCGCGGGCGGCGCGGTGATGACGCGCGCCCGCAC
>CAXTSK010000834.1:567-2110 GCA_964246655.1 uncultured Pyrinomonadaceae bacterium | reverse complement strand
GCCGGGCGGCGGCGGCTCGTGGCCGGAGGCGGCGAGCGGGAGCGTGGGGAGAGACTGCGGGTGCATCTGTCCGCGATGGCAGGTGAAGCAGGTCACCTGTCCGCGACTCACCCCGTACTCGCCCTTGCTGACGGCGAGCACCATGCGCATCATCTCGCGCGCGGTCTTCTTCTCCTCCTTGTCGTCGCTCTCCCAGACCCAGTTGGTGAGGCCGGTCTTCGGGTCTTTGCCCTGCGTGACGTGGCAGAAGTCGCAGCGCACGCCGAGCGAGGCCGCGATGAAGTTCATCTCGGCGAAGAGCTGCGACTCGGGCAGGCCCTTCAAGATCTGTATGTTCTTGCGCGTCTGCTCGACCGGCTTGTCCCCCTGCGCCGGCCCCTGCGCCGACGTGCGCGCGGCACGCCCCCACAGCACGAACGACGCGGCGAGGGCGAGAGCCGCGCACACGACTCCTCGCATCAAACTCTCTTTCGACATCGGGTCTTCAATTCCTTTCAAGAATGGATGGGTGTTCGGCTGCGCCGCGTGGGCGGGGCGGCCGGCGCGGGCATTGTACGTGCGCCGCCGCACGGCGTCCAACCATTTACATGTACAAAAATTCTTCTGCAACCTTTCCGAACCGCCCGCGTGTAAGGCAGGCGAGCGTCGGTTGCTTGAGACCAGCCCCCGCAGAAGAAGGAGAGACTATGCACCAACCCGGACACAGAACGCTCCTCGCCCTCGCCCTCCTCGTCCTCGCAGCGCCCGCGGCGCTCGCGCAGTCGGAGGCGCCGAAGCAGGAAGATAACTACGTCACGCAGAAGATATTTCAGAACCGCATCTTCGACGTGAAGAACCGCGACCCGCTGAGCCTCGTGCGCGTGCTCGCGCCCTTGACGAGCGGCTTCCGCGGCGCCGTCGTGTCGGCCAACCCGGAGTTCCGCACCATCTCCGTGCGCGACTTCCCCGAGAACATCGCCGTCATCGAGGAGGCCATCCGCCGCCTCGACATGCCCGAGCCCGCGCGCCCGGCCGTCGAGTTCCGCGTCTACTTCCTGGTCGGCTCGAACGACGAGGCGGCCCCCGGCCGCTACCCGAACGAACTCTCGGATACGGTGAGGCAGCTCCAGTCCTCGCTCGGCTACAAGAACTTCAACCTGATCGGCTCGCAGATCGTGCGGAGCAAGGAGGGGCGCGGCGAGAATACCAACAAGGGCGTTGCCGACTTCAAGATGCCCAACGACACGCCGGCCAACAAGAGCCCGGTTTACTACAACTACGCCATGCACGGCGTCTCGCTCGACGGCGCGCCCGGCCAGGCGCGCGTGCAGGTCGATGACTTCATGATGGATTTGAAGGTGCCGCTCTGGCTCGGCGGCGACAAGCTGGTCTACGAGTCGGTCGGCTTCCGCAACCCCGTCTCGCTCCGCGAAGGCGAGCGCGTCGTCGCCGGCACCACCAGCATCGCCGACAAGAACGTCGTCGTCATCCTCACCGCCAGCACGACGAAGTGAAGGAGTAGACAGTAGTCAGTAGAAGAGGAGGCGGGGGGCCCGAGGCCCAC
>CAXTSK010000834.1:0-557 GCA_964246655.1 uncultured Pyrinomonadaceae bacterium | reverse complement strand
CGCCGCTTTGTCTTCCTACTGACTACTGTCTACTGTCTACTTCCTTTAATTCCTGTCCTTCTCGTTGTGCTTGGCGCGGTAGATCAGATGGCTCTCGTGGTTCAGCTCGCGTTGCAGGCCGGCGCGCTCGCGCGCGGTGACGACGCCGTCGGACCTCGCCTCGCGCTCGTCCTGACGAATCTCGCGCGCGTTGCGCTCAAGCCGCAAAGTCTCGCGCCCCGTCAGCTCGCCCGAACGGACGCCCTGGCCGATGCGTTGCTGCTGATGTTCCTGTCGCCGGTTGACGCCCGGCGTGCGCGGACGGCAGTTGCCGTGCGCCTCCGCGACAACCGATGCGCCGGCCAACAGCGTGAGCGCGAAGACCGTAGACACTAACTTCCTCATCTCCATTGTCCTCCCCATTCCAGTATTTTGTTTCGCCGCCAGAGGAGAGTTTGACGACACACACACTTGGACGAAGAGGGTTCGCGGTTGGTCTGGAAATTTCAAAGGCACGTGAACCGTGACCCGTAAACCGTGACAAGACGGACTTGCTCCTTCTTGTCACGGTTTACGGG
>CAXTSK010000833.1:0-2112 GCA_964246655.1 uncultured Pyrinomonadaceae bacterium | reverse complement strand
TCTCGCGCCCGGTCGCGTCGCCCTGCGCGTGCAGGATGCGCGGGCGCGAGTGCGCGGCCTCGCGCGTGAAGAGCAGCCTGCCGCCCTCGCGGTCGAACTCCGTGCCCCACTCGATGAGTTCCTGAATGTAGCGACGACCCTCGCCGACCAAGACTTCGACGGCGCGCTCGTCGCACAGACCCGCGCCCGCGGCCAGCGTGTCCTCCTCGTGGAGCGAAGCCTCGTCCTCCTCCGAAAGGGCCACGGCCACGCCGCCCTGCGCGTACTCGGTGTTCGACTCCTCGCGCCTGTCCTTCGTCAGCACCGTCACGCGCGCGCCCGCCTGCGCCAGCTCGACCGCCGCGCGCAGCCCCGCGATGCCGCTCCCCACTACGATGAAATCCGTTTCCGATGTCATTCGCAGACCAATATACACCCTGGCGCCATTCGGGCGTTTGGGTCGCCCGTTTCAGGAGTTGAATTTTTGTTGACACGTTATAGACGGAAGAGATACTGTACGCGCCCTAACATTAGTCCGCGAGAGAAACACTCTCGAAGCAGTCTCATAAATACACAGATTTGCCGCTCGACACGGCCGGCAAGTATTTATGAGGCGAAGTTTCCCAACACCCTCGCGTCCATCAGGGAACAAGCGGCAGCCCCAAACATCCTCAACAACTAACCCCAAACCGTTAGGACAGGTTGGCTGTACCTACGCGCCTCGCTACAGGTATCCCCGCAACGAACTCCCTATAAGGAGGGCACTATGCTCATGTCCCGACTCTGGCTGCGCGCTGCGCTCGCGGCCTCGTTCATTCTACTCAGCGCCCCGGCGCTGCTGGCCGACACCGTGAAGCAGATGAACCTCGCGGAGATGGTGCAGCGCGCCGACAAGATTTACCGTGCGACGGTCATCTCTGCCACGCCCGGCACGGTCGAGGCCGGCGGCAGCCAACTCCCCACCATCACCTACCGCTTACAGGTCGAGGAAGTGTTCCGCGGAGACATCCCCACCGTTAAGGGTGTGAAGATCGCCGAGATTCGGACGCTCGGCAAGACGAGCCCCGTGCAGTTGGGCGACCTCCGCCGGCTCTCGGCCCTGCCCAAGATGCCGCAGCTGGCTGTCGGCAAAACCTATCTCGTGCTGACGACGCGACCGAGCGCCATCGGCCTCTCGGCCACCGTCGGGCTCGGACAGGGCAGCTTCCAAATCTTCGGGCGCGGCAAAGCGGAGGCGGCGGTCAACGCGGTCAACAACCGCGGCCTGTTCCGCGACATGGCCCCGCCCGCCTCTGCGGGGGCCAGACAGTCGCTCTCCGCCGCCGCGAGCCCGCAAGGCGGCCCCGTTCCCTACAGCGAGTTGGCGCGGCAGATTCGCGCCCAACTCGGACAGTGAAGGAGGTGACGACGATGAAAACCAGAAAACTTAGACTGGCTCTCAGTTGCGCGACCCTCCTGCTCGCGGCCTCCGTGCAGAGCTACGCGGGCGGCCCGCTGGCGCTGCGCGATGCGGGCGCGCCGTTCCTCTGGCCCAACGGCGGCGTGAACATCCCCTGGAACCCCGACCAGGGCAACCTCGGCTTTATGAACAACGCGCAGGCGGTCGCCCAGACGGCCGCGGCCTTCCAGACCTGGGCGGACATCCCCTCGGCCACGGCCACGCACCTACAGGGGGCTCCGCTCCCGGTTGACGTGGACGAGACGAACTTCGGGCCTTACCTGGAGCCCGCCGCGCCCGACGGCCTGAGCGCCATCGTCTACGACAACAACGGCGAGATCTTCGAGCTGCTCTTCGGGCCGAACTCGGGCGTCCTCGGCTTCGCCAGCCCCGAGTGGGTCAACAACACCACCGGCGACATCGTCGAAGGCGTCGCCTTCATGAACGGCGCGGAGGTCACGAGCCCCGCCGACATCCCCATCTTCCAGGCCGTGCAGGTGCACGAGTTCGGCCACTACCAGAACCTTGCCCACTCGGTCGTCAACGGCCAGATCGCCGGCTTCGGCGACAACAGCGGCCCCACCCCCAACGACACCTTCCCCGTCCCCACCATGGAGGGCAAGGTCGAGACGATGTACCACTTCCTCTTCTCCGGCGACGCCCGCGGGGCCGTCACGCCCCACGCCGACGCCCTC
>CAXTSK010000832.1:0-2112 GCA_964246655.1 uncultured Pyrinomonadaceae bacterium | reverse complement strand
GGCCCGCGCGACTCGGGCAGGGGTGGGGCAGACCTGTCGGGCGGCGTGGGCATGTTGGTCGAGAAGCGGGGCGCCGCCGACGGCGTGGCGGCGCCCGTGAAGATGGCCAAGAGCTTGGCCGGGCTCTACAAGCTGCTCGACGACACCACGCTCAATCTCACGCCGCCGCTCTCGGCGCTTCCTCCCATCGTGCAGTCGGTCGACGACGTGCTCGGGCCGCTCCCGCCCATGGTTGTTGATACTGATGTGGCCATGAAGGGTGCCGCGGTCGCGGCCGGCTCGTTCGCCGACCAGGTGATCGGCGCCGGGGTGAAGCTCGAGAGCTTTGGCCAGACGCTCATCGGTTCACTCTCGGGGATTGCCGGACTCGCTCCAGGCGGCCAGCCGGGGAAGAAGAGAGGCTTCTTCAGCAAGCTCCTCGGTCGCGCGGCGCGGCGGCTCCCCTTCCCCCCGGGGGGGGGGGGCGCCCCCCCCCCGCTCGCGCGTCCGGGCGCGCACGCCGCCGGGGGTGACTGGGGCGGCGTCGTCACCGGCATCGCCGGCGGCTTCGCCCAGGGCGGGGCGTTCCGAAGTACGCCGAAGGCCGCGCCCACCCCGACCCCCATCAACCTGCCGGTGCTCGGCAATCTCTTCCATCGTCCGGCGGACCTACCGAAGCGAGCGCTCGGCGGCCCCGTGCGTCGCGGCCGCGCCTACATGGTCGGCGAACTCAGGCCAGAGGTCTTCACCCCTAATGAAGACGGATGGATCCATCCGGACGCCGAGGGCTTCACTGGCGGCGCGCGCCGCCGCGGCCACGCGGGGCCGGGCTCGGTGATCTCTCGCGTGCTCGACCAGCTCGAGCTTCACGCCGACGAAGTCCGCCAACTGCACGGCGCGGTCAGAGAGCTGCACGGCAAGATCGGGTCGATGCCGGCCGACCATGTTGTCACCGTCGGCTCGCGTTCTCAGCACGCGCAGACCGCGATTGCCAACGCCTTCATGGAGCGCGCAAACCGCGACCCGAAGGCCATTGATTGGATGACGAGAAGGGTGAACGGGCTATGAGCGGAGACAGACCCTGCACATACTCAGGCTGCAGCGCACCCGCCTTCGTCTTCTGCGCGCACGCGGCGCGCTGCGGCGATCACATGTACGGGGACATGTGCGGGCCAGAGTGCTGCGCGGAGCTGGCCGTCGCATACGTTCGCTTCTTGCGCGACGTATGCGGGCCGGCGATGCGCCTCGGTGAGCAGCTCGTGCTCATCCGTATTCCCGTGCTCGAGATGTTCACTCACATCTACGACTACTGCACGCCGGTCTACCGGGAGATGTACGAGGAAGCTGGCTCGCCGCTCGGCGATGGGGACGCGGCGATGTGGCGCTGGCACGAGGAGCGCCTGCAGGGGAGCGCCGAGCCGAGGTATACCGGGCTGCGCCTGGTCAACGCCAGCGAGGGCCTCATACAGTAGCTTGGAGCCACAAAGGCTTGAGGTCGGACGCGACTTGTTGCCTTTTTGAAAAAGCTGTTACCGAGGGTGACGAAATGTTACCGAAGGTGACGGAGGGGCCGTGGGGTGCCCACACAACATCTTGCGCGGCGGGGCTCTCTTCGAGCCGCGTTTTCATTATCACGTCTTCTAACGTTCATTATGGCCGGGTCATCCCTTACGCCCCGACTTCGTCGTGCTGCCTACGCTGCTCACCGCCGCTTTGCGTGCGCCTCGAACTTCTTCGGCTAGGCCGGGTCGTAATCGGTGAGCTTTATCTTGTACCTCTCAGCGCCCCCAATCAGCCCTGTCTCTAATGCTTCACCTGTCATTACAGTCCTCTCCGGAACGGAGAGCGCCTGCCTCAAACATCTGCGACTGAGTGCTCAGAACGAACGGGTACGGACAGGGTCTTAAACGATTCTTCGAGTTTTTGATCGCTCAACATGTAGACAAGTTTAATGTGGCGGCTCCGTCTGGACTCCACCATTGCATCATATTCGTTGAAGGGCAGAGATAATTTCAACAAGATTGGAAGTAGTCCAATCAGCATAAAAAGACCTCGCAGGCCCCAAGAGACGGCGGGGGCCGCCGCCCGCGCAGCGGTGAGTTCTGGTAGGGCTGGAGGACGAGATAGGAAAAA
>CAXTSK010000831.1:0-2121 GCA_964246655.1 uncultured Pyrinomonadaceae bacterium | reverse complement strand
GAGTACGCGCGCGGCGCCGCGCATCAGCGACAGCGCGACGGCTGAGAGCCCGACGGGGCCGGAGCCGAGGACGAGCACCGTGGAGCCGAAGGGGATGTCTGCGCGCTCGACGGCGTGGAGCGCGGTCGGGAGCGCGCAGCCGCCGGCCATGAAGCGCGCGGCGTCCCCGCCCGCAAGCGAGATGCAGCGCGTCCCTGGCTTCAGATAGACCTTCTCGGCCCAGCCGCCGGCCAGCGTGTCCGCGAGCCCGTAGGTGATGCCGTAGACCTTACGCGCGGTGCAGCGCGTCGAAGCCTTTGCGACGAGGCAGTGCCAGCAGGCGTGGCAGGTGCGGTGTACGTCGAGGAAGGTGACGCGGTCGCCCTCTCGGAACTCGCGCCCCTCCACGTCGAGGAGCGTGCCGCGAATCTTTTCGAGCCGCCCGACCGAGACGTGGCCGGGGACGAGCGGGTACGGCACGCCCGCGAGCCGTCCCTGCTGCAAGTGCACGTCCGTCCCACAGACCTCGCTCAGCTCGACGGCAAGCAGCGCCGAGTCCGGCTCCAACTCCGGCTCCGCGACCTCGCGCAACTCGACCGGCTCGCCCGGCCCCGGCATCAACGCCACACGCACTCCGCTCATGCGGACATTATTAACACGGAGGCGGGACGCAGCGGAACGATGCGAAGGTGAGGCAAGGCGAAAGAGGGGAGTTGTCAGGCTCCCCTCTTTCGCCTTCTGTGCCTGAGGGCTACAAAACTTTACAAGGGGTTGACGGACTCTTTACCACGGGACGGCGGCGGAGGGCGTATACGTGGACGGTATTTAAAATCACTCGGGGGGCGCGGTTCACGCGCGGCCCTTTGAAGGAGCATTCATGATGTCACGCATTCTGTCCCTCGTCTTTGGCGTTCTTCTACTGGCCGCGGGCGGCGCGCAGGCCGACGCGCAGCAGTTGAGTCTCCCCGACGATTCCGGCCCCGGCCGTTTAATCGACGCGCTCTTCTCGCCCATCACGGATCAACTCAACCTGACGCAGGAGCAGCGGGCGCAGATCGAGGCGATAGCCGCGCCCGAGTACGCGAGGGGCGGGGCGCTCCTCGTGAGGCTGAATCGCGTGACGGCCGAACTCGACGAGGAGCAGTCGAAAGAGACCTTCGACGAGGACAGGGTGCGCGAGCTGGCCTCGCAGGCCGGACAGGCCGTGGCCGAGATGACCGTCATCAAGCTGCGCGTGCAGGCGAAGGTCACGGCGCTGCTCACGCCCGCGCAGAGGGCGCTCGTCGGGCAGCGGCTTCGCCTGAGCAGGGAGCAGGGCGAAGGGCTCACGCTGTACTGAAGGTCTTTACAAAACTTTACGCCGGCTTGACCGAATCTTTACGCCGGGGCGGAGAGACCTCTCATCGAAAAACCTATCAATGGGTGAATCCCGAGGACAGGTTTCCCGCGATGAGAAAACTCTTAGCCGTCATCTTCAGTCTGCTGATAATCAACTCCGGCGCCGCCGCGCTCCGCGCGCAGTCCGGCCGCAACCGCAGCGTCCCGACCGCGGAAAAATCGGGCGAAGTCGGAAAGCCGACACAGGGCGACGCGGGGGGCGTTGAAGCCCCTGCGGGGAGCGGGGCGGATTCACAGCCCGAGGTGGTCGAGGGCGACGTGGTGCGCGTGGAGACGGCGCTCGTCACCATTCCCGTCAGCGTCCGCGACCGGCAGGGGCGCTACGCCCCGGATCTTCGGCGTGAGGACTTCCGCGTCTTCGAGGACGGGGTCGAGCAGCGTCTCGCCTACTTCGCCACCGTAGACCAGCCGTTCACCGTCGCGCTCCTGCTCGACACGTCGGGCTCGACCGACTTCAGCCTCTCGGAGATGCAGCGCGCGGCCTCGGCCTTCGTCGAGCAGTTGAAGCCGGCCGACCGCGTGACGGTCATCTCCTTCGACGACCACATCCGCGTGCTCTGCGAGCCTACGTCCGACCGCGCGGAGTTGAACCGCGCCATCCGCCGCGCCAGCCCCGGCGGGGGCACGCGGCTCTACGACGCGGTCGAGTTCACCCTCAAGCCCCGACTCGGTAAGATTTCGGGTCGCAAGGCAATCGTCCTGCTCACCGACGGCGTTGACACGACGAGCCACGCCTCCTACAAC
>CAXTSK010000830.1:0-2124 GCA_964246655.1 uncultured Pyrinomonadaceae bacterium | reverse complement strand
GTGCCGTTCTTCCTCGCCATCGGGGTCGTCGTCGTCCTGCTCGGGCTGCTCATCCTCGCGGTCGTCGGGGGCGCCATCCGCGCGTCGGCCGCGGGCAGTACGCTCGCCCTCGCCGACGTGGCCGTCATTGCCGCGAAGTCGGTCGCCTTCCTCGTCGGCGCGATCCTCGTCGGCCACTTCGTCGTGCCGCACCTCTTCCGAGGGGTCGGGCGCTTCAAGAGCCGCGGCGTGCTGCTGTCGATGTCTCTGGCCTTCTGCTTCTTCCTCGCTTGGGTGGCGGCCGAAGTCGGACTCGCGCCTATCGTCGGCGCCTTCGCCGCGGGGCTCGTCTTAGACGAGGCGCACTTCGAGTCCTTCAGCGGGCGCGGCGAGCGCGACCTTGAAGACCTGCTCGCGCCGGTGAGCGCCGCGCTCGTGCCGGTCTTCTTCGTGCTGATGGGGATGAGGGTTGACCTGAGCGCATTCGCGCGCCCGGAACTGCTGGGCCTGGCCGCGGCGCTCACCGTCGCCGCCGTCATCGGCAAGCAGGTCTGCTCGCTCGCGGTCGTTGAGCGCGGCATCAACCGGCTCTCCGTCGGTCTGGGGATGATTCCGCGCGGCGAGGTCGGGCTCATCTTCGCGGGCATCGGCGCGTCGCTGATGCTGCCGAACGAGCGCGGCGTGCCGGAGCCGGTCATCGGCCCGGCCGTCTTCGGCGCGGTCGTCATCATGGTCATCGTCACGACGCTCGTGACGCCGCCCGCGCTCAAGTGGTCTCTGCAACGCACCCCGGCCGCGCCCGAGCCGGGGCAAGACGAGACGGTTGCCGAGGTCGGCGCGGACGCCGCGCGCCGCACGGAGCTTTGAGTGCCCCGCGGGCCGGCGGGGCGTATGATGATCGAGGTGTTGACTCGTACGACATTTAAAGCTTTGCTCGCGCTCTGCGTCGCGCTGTCGGCGCAGGGCTGCCGGCGGCAGGACGCGCGCGTGGTCGAGCAGCCACCGCCCGAGCGCGTGCGCGTCGGCGCCTTCATGTCCCTGTCGGGCGACACGGCGCAGTACGGCATCTCGGCCCTGAACGGCATCCGCATGGCCGTCGAGGAGGCGAACGCGGCGGGCGGGGTCAAGGGCCACCGCGTCGATCTCGTCGTGCGCGACACGCGCTCCGACGCGGTCGAGACCACGGTCGTCGTGGATAAGCTCACACGCGAGGAGCGCGTCCACGCCCTCATCGGCGAAGTCGTCAGCTCGCGCTCGCTCGCCGCGGCGCGCGTCGCGCAGCGCGAGCAGGTGCCGATGCTCACGCCCTCGGCCACCAGCCCCGAGATCACGGCCGTCGGCGACTACGTCTTCCGCAGCTGCTACACCGACACCTTCCAGGGCGTGGCGCTCGCGCGCTTCGCCGTCGAGAGGCTGGGCGCGATGCACGCCGCCATCCTCGTAGACCGCGACCAGCGCTACTCGGTCGAGCTGGCCCGGCTCATCCGCGAGGACTTCGAGCGGCGCGGCGGCAAGGTCGTCGCCGAGCAGGGATACCCCGACGGCGAGTCGGACTTCTCCGTGCAACTCGCCGAGGTCGGCGCCGCGCAGCCGGACGTGATCTTCATCCCGGGTTATTACACGGAGGTGGCGCTGCTCGCGCGTCAGGCGCGCGCGCTGGGGATCAGCGCGCCGCTCGTCGGCGGCGACGGCTGGGACTCGCCGCGGCTCGTGCAGATGGGCGGGCAGGCGATCTCGGGCGGCTACTTCTCCACGCACTTCTCGGCCGAAGACCCGGACCCGCAGGTGCAGCGCTTCGTCGGAGACTTCCGGCGGCTCTTCGGCTCGGCGCCCGACTCCTTCGCGGCGACGGCCTACGACGCGGCGCGCATCATGCTCGCCGCCATCGGGCGCGCGCCCACGCTCGAACACGCGGCCGTCCGCGACTCGCTCGCGGCGACCAGAGACTTCCCAGGCGTCACCGGCACCGTCACCTTCAACCCCGCGCGCAACGCCGTCAAGCCCGTCCTCGTCGTCCGCATCGGCGACAACGGCCGCCAGACGGTCGAGGCGCACGTCATGCCCGAGGACATGGCGCCGGCCCCCCCCCCCCCCCCCCGGGGCCCCCCCCCCGCCCCGCCCCCCGCCCGCGGTACCACAAACCCC
>CAXTSK010000829.1:0-2138 GCA_964246655.1 uncultured Pyrinomonadaceae bacterium | reverse complement strand
TCAAGGGGCTGGGGAAGCAGTTCATCCAGGTCCGGCTCAACACCGCCGTCGTGGCCGCGCCCATCGCGTTCGGGGAGCTGATCCTTATCCCCGCGCACGAGGGCGGCATCGTGCTCATCGACGAGGCCCAGGGTAAGCCCTTCGGGCGGGTCGCCACGGGCGGCCCCATCGAGGTGACACCCGCCATCAACGCCGGGTTCCTCTTCGTCGCCGCCGGTGGTCAGTTGAGCGCCTTCGACCTCCTCGAAGGCGTCCTCCAGAAGACGCCCGAGGAGATGAGGCCGATGTGGGCCGTCCAGAGTTCCGGCGGCGCCATTTCGTGCCCTTTGCTCGCGAACGACACGGCCGTCTTCTTCGTGACGAGCGCGCGCGGGCGCGGGACGCTCGAAGCGAGGTCGCAGGTTGACGGGCGCCCCGTCTGGCAGAAGCCCCTGACGTTCGACGCCGAGCTTTTGCCGCCCACCCTGCTGGACGATTGCCTCGTCCTGCTCACGGGCGACGGAAGGGCGATGGCCCTGGATCCGTCCGACGGCCGCGAGCTGGCGAAGATGTCGCTCGGCCTGAAGATCGACGCCGCGGTGACGCCCTTCGCCGTTAACGACCACGTGCTGTTCGCCGACCACGCCGGGCGCGTCTTCAGGCTCTCGATGCGCGGCGAGGCGCTGGAGGCCCCGTACGTCTACGACCTGAACGCGCGCGTCTCCTGCATCACGGCGAACGACCGCTACATCGTGCTGGGCCACTCGGCCGGAGTCACGCTCCTCGACGAGCGCGGGGACCGGCTCTGGGAGGACACGAGCGGCGAGGGCGTCTCCGTCGCGCCGGTGCTGGCGGGCGACAGCTTCTTCACGCTCGACGACGTGGGCAACGCCGCGCTCTACCGCGCCTCCCGCCAGGGCAACCCCGAAGACAGGCGCAAGCTCCTGTCCGGGGATGTCGCCACGCCCCCCATCATGACGCGGGGCAAAATCGCCGCCGTCAGTTCCGAGGGCATGCTCGGGCTCGTTCAGTGCTTGTAGGTGCGCAAATTATGCGTCTCGTAATCATCAGGGCCGTCGCCGCATGCCTCCTGCTCGCCGCCGTGCCGGCCGGCGCGGCCGTGGCCCAGGAGGGGGCGGCGAAGAAGACCCACGTCTTCCTCATCGACGTGTCCCTCAGCATGGACTCCAAGGCCCACAGCCGGTACAGGGGGCTCAAGGAGTGGCTGGTGCGACCGCTGCTACAGTCGGGCACCTTCGCCCCCGGCGACAAGGTGATCGTCCGTTGGTTCCACGAGCGGGCGGCGGACGGGGCGACCTTCCAAGCGCAGGACGCGGAGCGGAAGGTCAACCTCGCCGACTACGACGAGGGCACCGTGCTCGACAACATCCCGTCGCCGGGGCAGGCTTACGGGCAGAGCACGAACATCCCGCAGGCGCTCGACCTCGTGCTCTCAGACATCGGCGGCTACCGTCTGGACGGCGACGTGCTCATCTGGCTCCTGACCGACAACTTCCAGGAGAGCGGGCTTGAGACGACGGGCGCGACCGCCAGGGACATCAAGCCGCTCTACCAGCGCATCACCGAGAACAAGAACTTCCGCGCCGCCTACCTATTTCCCCTCGTCGGCGAGAACGGCGGCAACCTCGGCCCCAAGGGCGAGGCGATGATCCTGTACCTGCTGCACTACTCGCCGCGGGCATCGCTGCTCCCGATGGACGAACTGGCCGGCGCGGTCTCGAAGAAGATCGGGAACCCGGTCATCACCTGGTTCCCCGTCGGCAAGAAGGTCATCCCCGAGCCGGTGCCGACCGAAGACGACGAGACGCAGATGAACGGCGACGCGTGGGTGCTGCCCCCCGTGCGCGAGGGCCAGTCGCCGAACTTCGACAACATCAAGTTCTATCTCAAGTCGAAGCTCCAGAGCCGCGCCATCACCGGCCGCATCAGGCCGAACCCGCAGGTCGAAATCAACTGGCCGCGCACCCTCGTCGTCGAGGGGCAGGCGCAGCCCGCGGAGGCCGCCGACGGTGCCGGCGTCGAGGCGGCGCAGGGGGACGACGGCGCGGGCTCCATGCCGGCGACTTCGGTGGCGACGCCCGAGCCGGGCCGCTGGGACGTGAGCATCTCGCCCCCCGACCTCTCGCTAGGCCCCGGGA
>CAXTSK010000828.1:0-2151 GCA_964246655.1 uncultured Pyrinomonadaceae bacterium | reverse complement strand
CGAGTCGCAAGGCTGGGCCGACGACGAGGCCATCCGCGCCGAGCGCGCCGAGGCCGTCCGCGCGGCTCTCGCCGAACTGCCCGAGGAGCAGAGGCAGGTGCTCGTGCTCGCGTACCTCGACGGCATGTCGCAGTCGGAGATCGCGGCGGCGAAGAATCAGCCGCTCGGCACCGTCAAGACGCGCACGCGCACGGGACTCAAACGTCTGAGCGAGGCGCTGCGGTCGAGGCTGGGACAACAGTTTGCTTGAGCGTGGGAACGGACGGCGTAAACTTTCGCAAGTAAGATTCAAGTCTGATGCGGCACGAAGACTACAAACAACTGCTGGCGCTCGAAGCCGTGGGCGCGCTCGACGAGGAAGAGCGCGCGCGGATGGAGGAGCACCTGCCCTCCTGCGCCGAGTGCCGCGGGGAGTTGCGCGAGATGTCGGACGCCGCCGCGTCGCTCCTCTACACGGTCGCGCCGGTTCAGCCCTCGCCTGAGCTGCGCGCGGGCATCCTCGCACGCGTCCGCGCGGTAGACCCTTCGGAAGTCTTCGTAGACCCTTCCGAAGTTGTAGCTTCGCCGAAAGCCGTTGACCCTTCGGAGGCGCGCGACCGCGCGCAGGCTCCCAACGTCCCGCGCGACCTCCGCACGCTCCTCGGCGGCGTAAGCCTCTGGCAGATTTTTGCGTGGCGCCCCGCGCTCGGCTTCGGCGCCGCGGCGGCGGCCGTGGCCCTCGTGCTGCTCGGCTTCACGAGCGTCGCGCTCTGGAATCGGAACCAGTCTTTGAGCACTGAGGTGGCGAGCCTCTCCGACCGTCTGCGCGAGGCGCAGGGTGAGATCGACGGCCAGCGCGAACAGTTGGCAAGCGCGCGCGCCGTGGACGAGCTGCTCGCCTCGCCGGCCGTGCACGTCGCGGAGCTTTCGGGTAAGAAGCCCGCGCCGCAGGCGCACGCCATGCTCGCCTACGACGGCTCGACGGGCCGCGCCGTCGTCATGGCGACGGGGCTCCCGCCCTGCCCCGAGGGTCACGCCTACCAGCTCTGGCTCATCGCCGACAACAAGCCCCTGCCCGGCGGCACCTTCAAGACGGACGCGCAGGGACGCGCGCGCATGAGCGACAGCCTGCCCCCCAACGTTGCCGCCCCCACCTTCGCCGTCACCCTCGAACGCGAAGGGGGCGTCCCCGCCCCACAGGGCGACGTGTTCCTGCTAGGCACTGCGAAAGGATGAGGGGTAGTAGGCAGTAGGCGGATGGCAGTAGGCAGTTCAGAGCGCCGCTGTCGAAACCTCCGAGTTATCCTTTCAACGTCCTTAACGCGGAGCGACTGCCTACTGCCATCTGCCTACTGCCTACTTCTTTTTTTTGCTACACTGTCTGGCAAACGTTGACCCGAAGGAGCAAGGCGGCAGTGGCGGATAAATCGAAGGTGACGAATGCGATTTCGGAAGGGACGGGGCAGTTCGACTCCCGCTTCGTCCTCTGGCGCACGTTCTGCGCCGAAAACGGCATCCCCGTGGAGACCATCCCCAGCGACCTCACCGGCGAACACAAAGAGCGTTGGGAGAAGCTCAAGAACGAGCGCCTGAACAAACCCGCGGAAGGAAAATGACGTGAACCGTGAACCGTGACAAGAGAAGAACAGGTTTTATCTTGTCACGGTTCACGGCTTTAAACAGGCTCCCCGCACGACCCCGACAGGAGGTCTTAAACCGCGATGCCTTTGGGCGCGCGCTCCGCGAGCCTCGCGGAGGTGTTGGACGGGCTGACGCGCGAAGCGGCCGAGGAGTTGACCGAGCGCCTCGGAGGCCGCGACCTGCGCTGCTACGCCTGCGGCCACCGCTGCCTCGTCCGCGACGGCAAGCGCGGCATCTGCAAGGTGCGCTTCAACGAACGGGGGCGCCTGCTCGTCCCCACCGGCTACGTCGCCGCCCTCGCCTGCGACCCCACCGAGAAGAAGCCCTTCTTCCACCTCCTCCCCGGCTCCGACACCCTCACCTTCGGCATGCTCGGCTGCGATTTACACTGCGCCTACTGCCAGAACTTTTTGACATCGCAGGCGCTGCGCGACGACGCGGCCGGGGTGGCGCCACGCAGGGTCAGTTCGGACAGTTTGATTCGGGCGGCGCGGGAGTGTGGGGCGCGGGTGGTGGGGTCGAGTTATAACG
>CAXTSK010000827.1:0-2151 GCA_964246655.1 uncultured Pyrinomonadaceae bacterium | reverse complement strand
CGCTGCCGTCGAGCGAGAGGTGCGCCGCGCGCGGTAGCTCGTCGGGCGCGAACCTGAGGAGCGCGCCGACGCCCCACCACGCGAAGAGCAGCCCCAACGCCCCGCCGCCCGCGGCGAGCAGCAGACTCTCCGTCAGCAGTTGGCGCACGACGCGGCCGCGCCCCGCGCCGAGCGCGACCCGCAAAGCGATCTCCTTCCGCCTTCCGGCGGCGCGCACCAGCAGAAGGTTTGCGACGTTCGCGCACGCGATGAGCAGCACCGCCCCGACCGCCGCCATCAACATCAGAAGGGCCGGGCGCGCCGCGCCGACGTAGTCGTCGAGGAACGAGTTGAGGCGGACGCCTTTGCCGCGGTTCGACTCGGGGAACTGCTCGGCCAAACGCGCCGCCAGCGCCTCCAACTGCGCGCGCGCCTGCTCAAGGCTCACGCCCGGCTTGAGGCGCGCCGTGACCATGACGACGTGCGAGCCGCGGTCGTTCATCCACTGCTGGTCGTAGAGGTGGCCGAGCGGGATGAAGAACTGGTTGTTGAGACTGTTCTCGCCGTAGAAGTCGAACCGCGGCGGCGCGACGCCCGCGACCGTCCAACTCTCGCCGTTGAATCGCACGGCGCGCCCGGCCCCTTCGGGGTCGCCTCCGTAACGCCGTTGCCAGAGTTCGTGGCTGAGCCCCAGCCCGCGCGCCCCCCCGGGCCTGTCCTCCTCCTCCGTGAAGAAGCGCCCGGCCGCGGGCGTTACGCCGAGCGTGCGGAAGAAGCTGGCCGTCACCAGACGGCCCGTGACGCGCTCGGGCTCGCCGTCGCCCGTCAGTACGCCGCCCGCGGGCATGCGCGCCGCCAACTCCTCGAAGACGTTCTGGCCCGCGCGCCAGTCTCGGTAGTCGGGGAAGGCGACGGCCGTCGCGCGGCCCGACTCGTTCGTCTCGTTGAGCGCGACCAGCCGCTCCGGGTCTGGGAAGGGGAGCGACTTCAGCAGCACGCCGTTGACGACCGAGAAGATCGCCGCGTTCGCGCCGATGCCCAGCGCGAGCGTCACGACCGCGACCAGCGTGAAGCCCGGCTTCTTCCGAAACGTCCGCAGGCCGTAACGAACGTCCTGCCAAAGGTCTTCGAAGAGTCTCACGCCCCTCGCCTCCCGGCACTGCTCCTTCGACTGCGTGACCCCGCCGAAGCCGCGCAGCGCCGCGAGCCTTGCTTCCTCCGGACTCATGCCGTCCGCCGCGTGCAGCTCGGCCTCGCGTTCGAGGTGGTAGCGCAACTCCTCGTCCAGCTCTTGATCCAACGCGCCCCGGTCGAAGAGCGCCCGCAAACGTCTCCAAAGCCTCCCCGGCATCGAATCACCCTTTCGCTCAAGCGTCGCGCAGTATCGCGTCCACCGCCGCCGTGAAGCGCTCCCAGGTCTCGCGCTCCGCCTCCAACTGCTTCCGGCCCGCGGGCGTCAGGTGGTAGAACTTCGCCTGCCGGTTGTTCTCCGACGCCGCCCACTCGGCCTTGACCAGCCCGCGCTCCTCCAGGCGGTGCAGCGCGGGGTAGAGCGCGCCCGGCGTGACGCTCAGCACGTCGGCGGAGACGACGCGGATGCGCTGCATGATGTCCCAGCCGTTCAGCGCCCCCGTGCGGAGCAGGCGCAGCACCAGAAGTTCCAGCGCCCCCTGCTGCAATAAGTCCGTCCTCCTGTTGAGCCCCATCACTTCTCCTCTCGGCGGTCGATAGGAGCCGCAGTATAGCCGCCGACCTATCGGCCGTCAATAGGAAAGACGCCGGGGCTGCGGATGAAGCTCTTGCCGCGCCGCGCCCGACCGGGTTAGAATCGTCTTCGAGATTGAAAGCCCCCTTTCTCACGCCCCCAACCGTCGGACAGTAACGCCCCACATTTGAAACAAGTCTGGAGGTCTCTCGATGTTCCGTCGGAACGTGGCGGCACTGTTGTGCCTCTTACTGTGCGCGGGTGTTCTCCCCCCGCGCGCGACTTTCGCGCAGAACGCTTCGGTCACCGTCAGCGTGGACGCCGCCGCGGGGCGGCGCCCCCACATAGGCCGCGATGCCTCCGCCGCAGCCCCAGATCATCCGCGTCATCGACCTCGAGACCACCGGCAACGCGCCCCCGGCGCACGGCGTATGCGAGATCGGCTGGCAGGACGTGGCGCTCGGCGC
>CAXTSK010000826.1:0-2160 GCA_964246655.1 uncultured Pyrinomonadaceae bacterium | reverse complement strand
GGTCGCGGAGGTCTTCGCTCGAAGTCTGGAACGAGAGGTTGCCGACGTAAAGTTTCATGGACATGTGTGTGTTAGTACCACCCCCGCCTTGCGCGGGGCGTCAGGAGAAGCTTCGAATCGAAGTGGCTTCGTCGGAACGGTGGCAGCGAAGGAACCTGCGTTCGGGTGCTCAACTCGGTGAGCGGCTTCTGAAGTTAAAAGTTAGCCCGCTCTCGAACCATCCAGAACGCCGCCGCCGAACGAGGCGATGGGGCGCATCACCGCCGATGCGCGAGAGAAGGAAGGACCCTGTTAGGATGCACTACGCGCCCCGCCTGTTGCAAACGCCCGCGAAGGGTCTCGCCGCCGCGAGATGTCACCTTTGTGTGTCGGCCGCTTGCCGCGCACCACGTTTTCGGCTACTTGAAATCGCTGATTAAGGTCGCGTCGTCGAACTCGGCCCCGCGCTCGAAGGCGAGTCGTCGTCCGTCGCGCGACCACGCGAGGCGGAATATCTTGCCGGTCGTGAAGTCGGTCAAACGCTTCGGCGCGCCGCCCTCGACCCTCTGCTCCCAGATGTCCGAGACGCCGCCGCCGTTATCGACGTAGCGCAGCGCGCCCCCGTCCGGCGTCCAGTGCAGGCCCGCGCGTAGAGAGACCGTGGGCGGCAGCTCAAATAATTTAAAGGGGTCGCCACCGCTTGACAACGTTGTCGTGCGCTTCCCCTGACAAAAAGATTCTCTCGGCGCGCCGGGGCGGCTGCCGGTGTGAAGGGATTGGTTAACGCATTCTTTCGAGGTCTTCGATCTCTTGTCGCACTTCCTCTAACAGCTTGCGGTTGACTTCGGGCAGGGCTTTTTGGGCCTGAGCTTTCAGCAGCGCGTCCAACGCCCGCTGAAAATTCCCTTCGGCCGCCGCGAGTTGAACTTCGCGATTCTTCCCATCGACGGCCTTAGCAATCTTTACGTTGATCTGGGCGGCGCGCCGGTAGGCGATGGCCAGGTCGCGCACGACGAGTGTGTTGGCGGCGTCGTTGGCGAGCTGCTTTTCATAAAGCTCCGCGCTCTTCTCGTACGCCGCGACCGCGCCGGGCAGGTCGCGCATCTTCTCCCGCGTCACGCCGATTCTGATGTAGAGCGCGCTCACGTCGCGGTCGTAGCCGCGGTTCAGAGGGTCTCTCTCCTGAAGCTCAAGCACGATGGTCATCGCCCGTTCCAGGTAGCCGAGAGCCTCGGAGGGCTTCCCGAGGTTGGAGGCCGAAATGCCGAGCCGCGAAAAACTCTTGGACAGGTTGTGCCGTGCCTGCGCGTTGGCGGGGTCGGCGGCGATGATCTCCTCCATGACCCTTCGCGATTTTTCGCAAAGCTCGAACGCGCGGGCGTCGTCAACCTCTTCGTAGATGCTGCCGGCCGAATCGTAAATTTTCCAGAGCTCCTGTTTGAGGTTCGTGTCGTTCGGGAAGCGTGCGACGAGCGCTTCGGCTATCGTCAAGGCGCGCGCCGCCTCCGCCTCTGCTTCCGGCTGACGAGTCTCCCACGAAAGCGCGAGTGAGAGGTAAGCCAGACCTTTGGCGAGAATCCGCTGGGTCTCCGCCTCGTCGGGATTTGTTCGACGCAACTCTTCGAGTCTGCCCGTCGCCTGCTGAAGGGGCGGGATGGCTTCGGCGAACCTGCTGAGGTTGACGTACATCACCGCGTCTTCGATTTGCGCTTCGAGAAACGCCCGTTGCAGTTCGAGCGAGGCGGGCGCTTCGGCGACCAGCTTTTCGTAAATCTGTAACCCCTCTTTGCTGTCTCTGAAACCGCCTTCGGCGTCGCTCTGCGCCGTCCTCCTGATGGCGAGCAGACGTAAATTGTCCGCCAGCAGCCGGCGGTTCTCCGCGTCCTTCGGGTTGACTCCCAACAACCGGCGCCGAATCTGCTGCGCCTTTTCGAGGCTCGCAATCGCGCCGCGAAAGTCGCCCAGACTCGGCTTGCGCGAATCGCCCTGCAACACGCCGACCTTCTCGTAAGCCGTGGCGAGTTCCGCCTGCAAGACGGCGTCGTCGGACGACTCGCCCGCGAGCGAGTCGAGGTACTTCAGCGATTGCGCGACGAGCGCCTGGCGTGCGGCGGTCGCGCCTTCGAGCCGCTCGATCTTCGGCGCGATGTCGGCCAGCAGCGCGTTGGAGAGTTGGCGCAC
>CAXTSK010000825.1:0-2164 GCA_964246655.1 uncultured Pyrinomonadaceae bacterium | reverse complement strand
GTGCATAGGGAATCAATAGGCGGTAGAGCAGATGGCAGTAGGCAGTTGTTTGAGCCCCTGACGGGGCTCGGGAATTAAATGGGATGCAATAGCTATAAACATCCCGCCCCTCCGGGGCTCAGACTTCTTAAACCGTCTCAAAGTGCCGTCTGCCTGCTGCCTACTGCCTTCAAGCTTCCGCCAGGCCGAACTTGCTCGCTAGCACCAGACTGAGCGAGCCGAGGAGCGTGGGCTCGGTGAGCGTCGAGGCGACGATGCGGGCGGAGGGGAGGCCGCGGCGGATGCTGCGCTGGATGGTCTCTTCGAGCGAGGGCGCGATGATGGGCCAGGCGCGCGTGATCTGGCCGCCGACGACGACCGTCTCGGGCGAGAGCCCGACGATGAGGTTCGAGATGCCGATGCCGAGGTAGTGCGCCGTCTCGGTCAAAGCGTCGATGGCCGCCTGCTCGCCGCCGAGCGCGCGCTCGACGACCTCGCTGAAAGGGACGGGCGCTTCTCTGCCCGAGTTGTTCGCGTAGCGCGCGACGGCCGCGCGCTCCGAGGCGAAAGCCTCCCAGCAGTCGCGGTTGCCGCAGGAGCACGCGACCGGCGCGCCCTGGCCGACGATCATGTGGCCGAACTCGCCGGCCGCGCCGCCCTCGTCGAGGCAGATTTGGCCGTCGAAGACGATGCCCGTGCCGATGCCCTCGGCGATGAGCGCGAGGATGAAGTCGCGCGCGCCGCCCACCTCGGGCCGTCCGAACCAAAGCTCCGCGAGCGCGGCGGCGTTGGCGTCGTTGTCCACGAAAGCCTTCAAGCCCGTCGCGCGCCCGATCTCTTCGGCGATGGGCCAGTCGCGCCAGCGGAAGAAGGGGATGTAGATGGCGCGGCCCGTCCCTGTGTCCACGAGGCCGGGCAGGCTCACGCCGACGCCGGCGATGTCGCCTTGATGTTCGCGCCCGGCGAGTTCGCGCAGGCGCTCGATGACGTGCGCGGCCAGCTCGTCCGGCCGGGGGCTGTTCTCGAACCGCTCGCGCGCGATGACGCGGCCGACGAGGTCGCTCGTGGCGATGGTGGTGAAGGAGGGCGTGATGTCCACGCCGATGGCGGTCGCGCCCGCGGCGCGCAGCCTCAAAAGAGTCGGGCGGCGTCCGCCGGTCGAGGCGCCCGCGCCGATCTCCTCGATGAGCCCCTCCTCCTTCAGCTCTTCGACGATGGTCGAGACGGTCGAGCGTTGCAGCTCGGTCGAGCGCGCGATCTCGGCGCGCGAGATGGGCTCGCGGTCGCGGATGTAGTTGAGGACGAACTGCCGGTTGATGTCCCTGATCGTGGACGACCGCGCGGCCTGCGCCTTCGTGAGATCGATGCGTCTCATGGAGTTGTCAGTGAGCAGTGAGCAGTGAGCAGTTTTAAGCGCGGGCTTCGGGACGCCCGCGTTCATCTTTCAACGTCCGCAACGCGGAGCGACTGCTCACTGCTCACCGCTCACTGCTCACTGCTGCTTCGGCATGTCGAAGATGGTGTCTTCGACGGGGACGCCGTGTTTGACCTCGGTGATCTTGCGCGTGTAGCTGTTGTAGGTGTCTATGTTCGACAGCCTGAGGAGGAAAGGCAGCTTGACGCCGTCAACGTCGCGATAGTCCTCGAAGTCGATCTGCTCGGGGAGCTGGTTGAGCAAGGTGTCGGTGAGCGTCACGACGCGGAGCAGGAGCCCGGTCTGCGCGTCGAAGAAGTAGCGGCGCTGCACGCCCTCCGACGGGCGGTCTACGACGACGAGCGCGTCACGCTCGCCGACCTTCCGGCGCCCCGCGACCCTCATCGTCGGCGCCGGTGTGAACTTGACGACGCCCATCAACTGGGCCGCGCGCCTGCCGTCCGCCACCTCGTCCGGGGTGAGCGCGCGCCGCGTGCGCGGGTTCACGATCCAGCCCGTCGTCCCGCTGACGGACGACGAGACCGCGCCCTGCTGCGGCACCTGGACGACCATCAGGAACTTGTCGCCCTTCATCGTGGCCTCGAAGGGCCACACCCGATCCTGCGACGCTTCGCGCGTGCCCTTTACCACCAACGTCTGAAACTTCGCGGCCGCCTCGGCGCCGCCCACCGCCGCCAAGTACTTGTCGAAGACCTGCTGCACGGTCGGTTGCTCGGAGCGCGGCCCGCCCGGGCCGGCCGGGCCGCGCTC
>CAXTSK010000824.1:0-2169 GCA_964246655.1 uncultured Pyrinomonadaceae bacterium | reverse complement strand
ACCCGCCTCTCGCCGAAGCTTGCCTTCGGCACCGGCGTCGGCGCCTCAACGGGCGTCGCCACAAATGGTTTATCCCGTTCGTCCATGTGCATCCCTCTCTCAGACGGCGCGCAGGCGGCGCGGCGGCTCATCGGCCTGCGCGCGCGGCGCGACGAGTGAGCCGGTGCCGGTGCGCGGGTGCGCCTCGCGCGGCCAGGTGATGCGGAAGCGGCTGCCCTCGTTCTGCCGGCTCTCGACGTTGATCTCGCCGCCGAGCAGATCGACGATGCGGCGCGTGATGGCGAGCCCCAGACCGACGCCGTTGTACGAGCGCGTCAGACGGTCGTCCACCTGCCGGAAGCCGTCGAAGATGTATGCCAGCGCGTCGCTCGAAATCCCGATCCCCGTGTCCGTGACCTCAATATACCACCGGTCTGGCCCGGCGGCGCCCGCGCTCACCGTCACGCCCCCCGCCGAAGTGAACTTGAGAGCGTTCGAGACGAGACACGACACGACCTGCGTCAGCTTCCTTCGGTCAGTGCTCACCTCGCCGACCTCGGGCGAGACCTCGACGCTCAAGCCTATCTTCTTCTCGCGCGCCTCCGCCTCGAACCCGCGCGCGACCGACTCGATGATCTCGCCCGGCGCGATGCGTTCGAGGTACAGCGCCGAGCGGCCCGACTCAAGGCGCGAGTAGTCGAGCATGTCGTTGACCATCTCAAGCAGCGCGCGCCCGTTGCGCTCCATGCGCCCGATGGCGTCTGATTGGAGCGGTGCGAGCGGCTGCCCCGGGTCGCGCGCGAGCAACTGGCAGAGCCCGATGATGACGTTCAAGGGCGTCCGCAGCTCGTGGCTCATGTTCGCCACGAAGGCGGACTTCAGACGGTCGTGCTCGCGCAGGCGGTCGTAAGCGGCCGACAACTCCTCGTGCTTGCGCACGCCCTCGGTGATGTCTCGGAAGACCGCGACGACGCCATCGGCGCGCCCGCCTTCGCCGCGCAGAGGTGTCGCACTCACCGACAACACGCGCTCCTCGCCCTCGCGCCGGACGATCTTGTAGTGCTCGGCCGAGACGTGCACGCCGCCGTCGAGCGCACGGCACAGAGGCGTCTCCTCCGGCGCGAGCACGCGCCCTTCGGCGTCGCGCAGAGTCATGTCAACGATCAACGCCTTGACCCCGCCCGCGAACTCGCCCTCGCTCCTACCCAATACGCGCGCGGCCGAACGGTTGAGACGGTAGCGCCCGCCGCTATCGACGATGACGACGCCCTCATCCATCTGGTTGATGACGCTCGCCAACTCTGCCGCGCGCGCCTTCTCCGCGGCGAAGGCCGCGGTCGCGAGACGCTCCGCGCGCACGCGCTTCGACACCTCCGACAGGATGAGGATTAGATCGCCGCGCCCTTCCGTTTGTTCCGTCACCGGCCAGATGGTCACGTCCCAGAACTTCTGGCCGTCGGCGCCTTCCGCTTCCCTTTTCCCGACACTAACACTTTCATCATTCACCGCAGCGAGCCGGAGCGGCAGGCCGTAGTTGACGAACGCGCGTCGCGTGCGTCGCACGTCCTCGACCACGTCACTCATGCCCGAAAGCCCCGCGGCCGCTTCGTAAAGTCCGCGACCCGTCAACTCCTCCGCCGGGCGGCCCGTTATCTGCGCGAAAGCCGCGTTGACCTTCCGCACGTAGAGCTTCGCGTCGAGCACGGCGACGCCGAGCGGCAGGCTGTCGAGCACTTCGCCGATAAACGCGCTCTGCTGCTTGACGGTCTCGAACTTCGCCTCAAGGCTCTCGGCCATCGCGTTGAAGCTCTGCGCGAGCGTCCCGACCTCGTCGCCCGTCTCGACCCGCGCGCGCGCGCCCAGACGCCCCTCGCCTAAAGCGGACGCCGACGTGACCAGACTCGTAATCGGCCGCGTGAACCGCCCGACCGCCCACACCGCGAGCAGGGACGACGCCGCGAGCGTGATGACCCACGCGACCGCGAGCAGAATCAGCGAGCCGCCGCCCGGCGTCCCCTCCGGCGTAGGCACGCCCGCCACCACGCTCCAGCCCGACGGCTGCGTACGCGTGACGACCGTGACGCGGCTCACGCCGTCGCTCCAAAGCTCCGCCATCGCACGCGTCGGCAACTCGGTCGGCACGGGCGCGGGCGCGCCCACACTCAGCGCGACCGGATCCCCCTGCGCGTC
>CAXTSK010000823.1:0-2172 GCA_964246655.1 uncultured Pyrinomonadaceae bacterium | reverse complement strand
CCCCGCGACGGCTCGCCGCAGGACTCGGGCGCGCGCGGCTTAGAAGGGGACGAAGAAGAGGGCGAGGAGGAGCGGCTCATGCGCGCGGGCGTGAGCACGGGGCTCGTACTTTTGGGCGAGGTCGGGGCGACGGGCGAGCTGACGGTGACGGGCGACCCCGTGCGCCTCGCCTCGCGCTTGCAGCAGGAGGCGCCCGTCGGCGGCGTGCTCATCTCGCACGACACGTACCGCCACGTCCGCGGCGTCTTCGACGTGCTCCCGCCGGGGACGCTCCACACCGGCGGGCGCTCCGGCCCCGTCCAGTTCTACAACGTCCAGCGCGCCAAGCGCCGCGCCTTCCGCGTGCAGACGCGCGGCGTCGAGGGCGTCGAGACGAAGATGATCGGGCGCAAGGCCGAGCTGCGCCGCCTGACCGACACGCTCGAATCGGTCTTCGAGGACGGCGAGCTTCAGGCGGTCACCGTGCTCGCGGACGCCGGATTAGGCAAGTCGCGCCTGCTGTACGAGTTCAGCAACTGGGTCGAGTTGTTGCCTGATGTCTGGTACATCTTCAACGCGCGCGCGGGCGAGTCCGACCAGGGGTTGCCCTACTCGCTCGTGCGCGACCTCTTCTCGTTCCGCTTCGAGATACAGGACAGCGACTCGCCGGAGGTCGCGCGCGAGAAGCTTGAGCGCGGCCTGGTCTCGATGTGCAAGGGCGTGCCCGAAGCGGAAGTGCTCATGCGCGCGCACTTCATCGGGCAGCTCATCGGCTTCGACTACTCCGCGAGCCCGCACGTCTCGGGCATCCGCGACGACGCGCGGCAGGTGCGCGACCGCGCCTTCCGCTACGCCGCGGGCTTCTTCTCCGACCTCTCGCGCAAGCTGCCCGTCCTCCTCTACCTCGACGACATCCACTGGGCCGACGACGGCTCGCTCGACTTCCTCGACTACCTCGCGCTTCACTGCGCGCACGACCGCGTCATGCTCCTCTGCCTCGCCCGGCCCGCGCTGCTCGACCGGCGGCCCGCGTGGGGCGAGGGGCGCGAGCGCCACGCGCGTCTCACCTTGCAGCCGCTCTCGAAGAAGGAGAGCCGCCAGCTCGTCGAAGAAATCTTGAGGCACGCGCACGGCGTCCCCGTCGAGCTGCGCGAGCTGATCGTGGGCGGCGCCGAGGGGAACCCTTTCTACGTCGAAGAGCTGATCAAGATGCTCATCGACCAGCACGTCATCGTGACGGGCACGGACGAATGGAGCGTGGACGCGACGCGGCTCGGCGAGGTGAACGTGCCGCCGACTTTGACGGGCGTGCTTCAGGCCCGCCTCGACCGTTTGACGCCGGAGGAGAAGACCGTGTTGCAGCGCGCCTCGGTCATCGGGCGCGTCTTCTGGGACGACGCGGTCGAACACCTCGGCGCGGGCGTCACCGCGCCCGTCCGCCGCGTGACGACGCGCGAGCCCTTCTCCCGGCAACAAGTCCCGGCGGACGAAGTGGACGTGGAACGCGTGCTCGAATCCCTCCGCGGCAAAGAGCTCGTCTACCGGCGCGAGAGCGCGTCTTTCGCCGGCACGTGCGAGTACATCTTCAAGCACGCGCTGTTGCGCGACGTGACCTACGAGAGCGTCTTGAAGCGCGAGCGGCGCGAGTACCACCTGCGCGCGGCCGACTGGCTCGCGCGCCACAGCGGAGGGCGCGTCGGCGAGTACGCCGGCCTCATCGCCGGGCACTTCGAGCGCGCGCAGTCGAACGAAGACGCGGCCGAGTGGTACGGCCGCGCCGGCCGCCAGGCGCGCGAGACCTACGCGCCCGAGACGGCCATCCGCTACTACCGCAAGGCGCTCGGCTTCCTCAAGTCGGGCGGCGCCGTCGCGGAGCCCGAAGACGAGCTGGCGCTCAACGCCCTGCGGATGGAGTGGTACGAAGGTCTGGGCGAAGTCCTGCGCGTGCAGGCGCGCTACTCGGAGGCGATAGAGGCTTACAAGGAGATGCACACCGCGGCCGAGGCTTTGCAGTCGGCGACCGCGCAGGCGCGCGCGTGGAACGAGATCGCGCTCGTGCAGAGCAGTCAGGGCGACAACCGCGCCTGCTTCGAGAGCACGCAGCGCGCGGAGATGCTCGCGCGCTCGGCCGGCGACGGCAGCCCCGCCGCGGGCGTCGAGCTGGCGCGCGCGCTCAACGTGCAGAGCCAGGTC
>CAXTSK010000822.1:0-2180 GCA_964246655.1 uncultured Pyrinomonadaceae bacterium | reverse complement strand
CTGCCCCGTGTAGCGATGCAGCAGAGCCTTGAAGCCCGCCAGCAGCAGCATGAACGGGGTGGCGCCCTCCTCCCGGCAGAGCGCGCGCAACGCCGCCGTCAACTCTCGTCCGATGGCGACGCCCTCGACGGCCCCTTTGTGAGAGCGCACGGGCGGGCGCGGCCTGTCGGTCGGCAGGTTAAGCGGCTCGACGCCTGAGAGGCGGGAGCGCCAGAAGGAGAGCTGCCGTTCGAGGACTTCGTCTTGCAGCCAGTCCCGCTGCCAGACCGCATAGTCCGCGTACTGCACGGGCAGCTCCGCCAGCGGCGAGCCGTGCCCTTTTGCAAAGGCGGAGTAGAGCGCGGCAACCTCGCGGACGAGCACGCCCATCGACCAGCCGTCGCTGGCGATGTGGTGCAATGTAAGGAGGGCGACGTGCTCCTCTTCCCCTAACCGCAGGAGGCGTACGCGCAGCATCGGGTCGCGGGAGAGGTCGAAAGGCTTCTGCGCCTCCTCTGCCGCGAGGCGGCGGGCCTCCGCCTCGCGCTCCTCCGAGCCGAGCCCCGTCAGGTCGTTGACGGGCAGCTCCAAGGGGCGCGGCTCGTGTATGTGCTGGGCGGCCACCCCGCCCGTGGCCGTGAACGTGGTGCGCAAGACTTCATGGCGGCGGACGACCTCGCCGAGCGTGCGGCGCAACGCCTCCACGTCTAACCGGCCGCGCAGGCGCACGCCCGTCGGCACGTTGTAGGCCGAAGAGCCGGGCTCCACCTGATCCAGGAACCAGAGGCGCTGCTGCGCGAAGGAGAGCGGGCAGGGGCCGGACTGTGCGCGGCGCGGGACTGGTAGCTCCTGACGTATGTGCTCGGTCTTCGCCTGCAACTGCTTCGAGAGGATAGCGAGCTTACGCGGGGAGAGGTTCGACAGCCGGTCGGATATGTTGTTGCTCATCGCTCGTAAAGTTCTGGGGTTGGTTTGCCGTGGAGGCTTCGCGGGTTCGTGTCGAGAAAGACGGCGGCGGCTCAGGAGATGATGCGCGAGAGCGAAGACGGGCGGACGCCGCGCGACTTCCGCAGGTCGCGCGTGACGTTGATGCGCTTGAGCCAGCGGTCGCTGCCGTCGTAGCGCGCGGTGAAAGAGCGCCGCCCGTGGACGGCCTTGTAGTTGTCGATGAAGCAGATGTCGCCGGGGACGAGGACGACCTCGCGCAGTTGCTCGTCGATGGAGTTGATCAGGGCGTCGAGGGCCGTCTGTGCCTCGGCGTCGTCGGCCGGCTCCATGAAGTAAGGGTCGATGCGGATGTAGAGCGACCGCGGGCCGCCCGAGAGCACGGGCACTTTCTGCACGCTCTGCTGCATCTCGCAGATGCGGTCGAAGGCGCGCGTGACCACGCCGTCGTCGTCGCCGAGGTCGTTGTTCTCCGCCAGGTGCGACTTATCGGGGCGGATGATGAAGCGCGGCTGCGACAGCACCTCGATCAGCCGCGGGTCGAGCTTGACCGACTCGACCGAGGCGACGGTGGTGGCGATGTTGTGCGGGTTGCGCAGGCACATCAGCCCGACGTAGTCGCCGCGATAGGGGTGGAAGGCGTCCTCGTTGTGCCACCAGATGGGCTGCTCGCTGCCGATGCTGATCTGCTCCTGCGCGTACTCGCGGACGGGTAGCACCTCGTGGATGACGCGCCCGTTCTGCTGCGTCGCCCAGCCGAACACGTCGCCGAGCATCGACGCGAGCAGCGCGAAGAGTATCTCCTCTTCAAGAGTGCGCGCGCGCCCCTCGTCCGTGTTCCAGTGGCTCGGCGTGCTCCCGATCTTCGAGTGGTCAACGGGGTAATCGGAGATGACGCAGAAGCCCTCGTCGGGCTCGGCCAACTTGAAGTTCAGGAGGAAGGTGCGCAGGCGTAGCGGCAGCTCGTGCGCGAGCAGGCTGGCCTCGCCGAGGAAGCACTCGTCCTCGACGGAGCGGACGCGCGCGGCGACGCGCCCGAGTAGCCGCTGGATGGAGAAGATTTCGTCCGGGGTCAGGTAGAGCCTGTTGTGCTCCGGCTCGAACTCCGGCAGGGTGGCGGCGGCGGACAGGGGGTTGGCCAGTATCGTCATGATGTCTTCCTCTTGAAGCTTTCGCTCGTCGGGCTGCGGCGGCGTCAGTGCGCGGCCGCGGGCTGTTGGCGCAGGAAGTCTGAGAAGTGTCGGAGCCCTTCGGAG
>CAXTSK010000821.1:0-2180 GCA_964246655.1 uncultured Pyrinomonadaceae bacterium | reverse complement strand
CTGAACTGATACCGATTTCCATTATGGTTCCACAAATGTTTCCGTAGTGGAGTCACGTGACGTGACTTTAACTTTTATTCCCATCTTATGTTAAATAACCTGGTGCCTCGGGGTTTCACGAACGGGGCGCATCAACACACCCACCCGAGCCCCGGAGGTCAACGTTGAAAGCCACCAGACGGCGCACAAGGCGCCTTGACCCGCTCGCCGCGGCCGCGGCGGTCCAAACCTTGCTTGACACCCTACGCACTTCCCTGCCCGACCTCATCCCGAAATCGCGCAAGGACTTATCCTCGCTGCTCAACTCGGTCCGCGGTTTATACATGCGGCAGCCGACGGAAAGTAACCGCGGCCGGCCAGCCCGCTACCCGCGGGAGCAGTTGCTTCGAGTTGATTCGAAGCTCCGTGAGCTGCTCGGGCGTGAAACGCGCCTCTCCGTGCGCAGCTTCGTCGGCCAGTACCTGCCCATCCTCGACTTCCCGCGGGACGTGCGTGAGGCGCTCGAACGTGGAGATGTCAACCTCTTCGAGGCCCACCAACTCGCACGCCTCACCATCAGGAAGCTGGGCGGAACAGACGCAGAGGCGCGCTCGCTGAGGAAGAGGCTGCTCGATGCGCACCTCCTGGCGCAGGGATCTGGAACGCTTCTACGTGCGAGGGTCAAAGAGGCTTTGGGTGAGATGCGGGAGCCCGACCCCACTGAGACAGAGATGGTTGCCGTCAGTAAGGCGGACGAATTGCTGGAGGCGGACCCGCTGGACGCCAGTCACCTCTTCTTCGAAGAACTGCGGATGATCTCGCGCGCACTGCGGGAGATTGGCCCCGAGGAAGTGACGGACGAGGACCTCTCGGAAATCATGCCCGCGGTCGATCAGATCACCCTGACTTTACAGAAAATTGCGAGGAGGAGAGAGCGGGAGAACGCGAAAAAAATTACGATTTAGCGCTCTAACACTCCCGCATGATTTCGTTCTTCCGGGGAGAATTTCGTTGACAAAGAGTAGGCGTGTCGCCTAGTCTCCAAGCTTATGAAACCGGAAGAGATGAAGCAGCGTCGTGAGGCGCTTGGGCTGACGCAGGCGCAACTCGCGCGCGAACTTGGGCTCGATTCGATCACCGTCTCGCGGTACGAGCGGGGCGTCCATCCCATCCCGAAGACGGTCGAACTGGCCTTCGAGCTGGTTGAGATGCGGACGAGGAAGGAGGCCGCCTAGTGATTACGATTGCAGTCGCCAATCAGAAAGGCGGCGTAGGAAAGTCCACGACGGCGGCGACGGTCGCGACCGAGCTGGCGGTTCGCGATTATGAGACTCTGCTTATCGACGCCGATCCGCAGGGTAACGCCACGCAGATTTTCTTCTCGCCCGAGCAGGTCACGTCCACGCTCTCCGACGTGCTCATCGGTGGGGGTTCGGAGCCCGCCGCCTCCTTAATCGAGAAGGGGCTGACGACGGCTATCCCAAAGCTCGACATGGTGGCTTCGACCATCAACCTTGCGAAGTTCGAGCGCGAAAGCCCGCTCGCCATCACGAAGCTGCGGAGCGCGCTCAAGTCCGTCTCGGGCCGCTACGACTTCGCCATCATCGACACCCCGCCGAACCTCGGTCTGCTGCTGACGGCGACGCTGACGGCCACAGATTACGTAATAATCCCAGTAAAAGCGGCGCCTTTCGCCCTTTTCGGCTACGACGACCTGATGGACGCCATCAGCGGCGCGCGGAGCCTGAACGAGAACCTGCGTATACTCGGCACGCTCTGCACGATGTTTGACAAGCGGATGAACGTCTCCGGCGCTTCCCTTCTGGAGTTGAAGGAGAAGTCTGGAGACCTTGTCTTTAACACCGTCATCCACTCGCAGGCGAAGCTTGAAGAGTCCCCTTTCGTTCACCAGCCCATACAGGTCTACGCCCCGAACACGCGCGGCGCGCAGCAATATGCCGAGCTGACGGACGAGATACTTGAGCGCATCGGCATGGCGGCCAACGCGCCCCGCCTGAGCGTGGTACATAACGTATGAAAGACACGAAACCTACGCCGCGGCCGTCGAAGTTACAGACTCGCGAGCCAGCGAAGCCGCTCGTCCAGCCGCAAACGATGCCGCCGCACGACCACCCGATCTTCAACCTCGTAGGGCCGGCGATGGCGGCGCAAGGGGAACCCACCCCACCCACGCCACGTAC
>CAXTSK010000820.1:0-2181 GCA_964246655.1 uncultured Pyrinomonadaceae bacterium | reverse complement strand
CGTCGGGCGCGCAGGCCAACGCGGACGTGCCCTTCGAGGAGGTGGAGCGGGAAGAGCGCGCACGCGGGCGCGTGTGGCCGCTCTTCAACGCCTGGTTCGACTTGCGGCGCGAGGCGTGCGGAGGAGAGATTTCGGGCGCGCGCGCGGAGGCAGAAGTGGTCTTGTCTCTGGGCGAGAAAGATGAAGGGCGCGGCGGCGTAGAAGGAACGTTAGAGTACGGCGAGTGGGTGACGGACGCCGAGGGCGCACGCGAGATAGCGGGCCACTACGTCGAAGTCCTTGAGGCGGCGGCGCGCACAGGCGGCTCGGTCGGGATTCTTGAGGTGGAGTTGAGCGAGGCCAGCGCGGGGCGCGGCTGAAGACTTCGGTTCAGAACGCGTGGGCGGGGTGACGGGCGATGATTACCACAAAGCCGAAGCGGCTCATCTTTAACAGCAGGCTGAAGGCCGAGAAAGATTACTGGGTTCAAAAACTCTCGGGCGGGTTCGGCGCGTCGAATCTCAGGCTGGACTTTGAAAGGCCGGCCGCGCCGTCCGGCATGAAGAGCGCGCTCACCCTGACGCTGCCCGAAGCCGTGTCCGGAATGCCGGCCGAGTCTCAAGCCGACTCACACCTGTCGCTCTTCACGACCCTGATGGCAGCCTTGAAGGTCTGTCTGCACAAATACACGGGGAGCGACTCTATCGTCGTGGGCAGCCCGCCGTACCTTTCCGAAGACGCGCCGCGGCCCGCGCCGAACGTGCTGCCCGTGGTTGACAGGATTGACGACGGGCAGACTTTCCGCGCGTGCGCCGCGCGCGTGCGCGAGAGCCTTTCGGCGGCCTACGAGAGACAGAGCTACCCGTACGACCGTCTCATAAAAGACTTGGGTCTGGAGTCGGCCGAGGGCCGGTTCCCTCTGTTCGACTTCGCGCTCGTGCTCACGAACATTCACGACGACATGCCGGACGTGGGGAACGACATCACGCTCGTCTTCACGCACTCGCGCGAAGGGGTTTCGGGCAGACTTGAGTATGACGGGGCGGTCTTCCGTCGCGAGAGCGTCGAGCAGTTCGCGCGCCACTTCGTGAACGTTCTGCGCGCGGCGGCGGAGAGTCCCGACGCGCTGATTCGCGACCTCGACCCGCTCGACGCGGAGGAGCGCAGGCGGCTGACGGTGGACTGCAACCAGACCCACGCCGCATACCCGCAGGACAGACGCGCGCACCAGCTCTTCTCCGAGCAGGCCGCGCGCACGCCGGGCGCGACCGCCCTCGTTTGCGGCGCGCGGCGAATCAGTTACGGGGAGTTGGAGGCACGCACGAACCGACTGGCGCGCCACCTGCGAACGCTCGGGGTCGGGCCGGAGGCGCGCGTCGCGGTCTACGCCGAGCGCTCGTCCGAGATGGTCTTCGGCGTCCTCGCGACGCTCAAGGCGGGGGCCGCCTATCTGCCGCTCGATACGGCCGCCAACCCGACCGAGCGCGTGGCCTTCATGCTTCAGGACAGCGGCGCGCGCGTCCTGCTCACACAGCGACACCTGCTTGCGAACATCACGGAGAGCGACGCGCAGGTCGTCTGCCTCGACGACGAGCAACTCGTCGCGGGCTACCCGGCGACGCCGCCGCCGAACGAGGTCCGGCCCGATAACGCCGCCTACGTCATCTACACGTCGGGCTCGACGGGCCGGCCGAAGGGCGTGCTGATAGAGCACAGGGGGCTCGCGAACATGGTGCACGCGTTGATATGCGAATACCACGTGCGCCCCGACGGCCGCGTGCTCCAGTTCGCCTCTTTCGGCTTCGACGCTTCGGTGGCCGAGACGTTCACGACGCTGTGCGCGGGCGCGGCCCTGCACCTCAGGCCGCAGGCGATGACACGGGCGGCGGGCGACGTGACGAAGGTTCTGCGCGACGAGGCCATCACGGACGTGACGCTGCCGCCCGCGTTGCTCGCCATTCTGGACGACGAAGACTTGCCGGAGTTGAGGACGATCATCTCGGCGGGCGAGACGTGCCCGGCGAAGGTGGCCGAGCGTTGGGGGCGAGGGCGCCGTTTCATCAACGCGTACGGCCCGACCGAAGCGAGCGTGTGCGCCTCCGTGTTGGAGTGCCGCGGCAGGTACCACGGCGCGGTGCCCATCGGGAGGCCGATCAGCAACACGCGGCTCTACGTCCTCGACGCCCGCCTGCGCCCCGTCCC
>CAXTSK010000819.1:0-2185 GCA_964246655.1 uncultured Pyrinomonadaceae bacterium | reverse complement strand
CTACGCGCACGTCGCGGGGCGCGCGCGCGACGCCGTCGTGGGCGGCGAGCTGCGCGAGGCCGTGCGCGCTCTGGAACTTCTGCGCGGGGCCGGGCTGCCCGCGACTTTGCTGCGCGAGTACGAGGAGGAGACGGTCGGCCCGGCCGAGGACAAGCTCAAGGAGGAGTTGGACACGGCGTTCTGTTGGGTCGGCGGGGCGGGCTACGACCTCAAGACAGCCGCCGAGAAGCGCAACTACTGCAACGCCGCGTGGCGCAGGTTCGAACTCGTCCGGCCGCGCCTCGCGGACTTCGCGCGCCTCGCGGGCGCCGACTCCTTCCACGCGCGCCGCGTCTTCGAGCACGCGGCGTCGAAGCTCTTCAAGCTGGCCTCCGCGTTCGAAGAGATTCAGCGGACGCAGGAGGCGCTCTACGTCTGCCTCAAGGCGCGCGCGCTCGCGCCGCCCGAGTCCGAAGAGTTGAACGACATCGACGCGAAGCTCTCCGCACTCGGCGCGTCCGGGGAGCTGCGCGAAAGGAGTCAGGGCGAGTACGCGGCGGCGCTCGGGCGCGAGCTTGAGGACGCGCGCGTGCCGCCGAAGCTCTTCCGCGACGACCCGAAGGGCGGCCAGACGCTCGACAGCTTCACGCGGAAGAGCGACGCGCCGGGGTGCCTGACGAGCGTCGCCTTCTGGCTCTTGATGGTCGGCGTCGGCGTCGGGCTGAGGGTCTGCGCCGGCGACAGGCCGCGCACGCCGTACATGCCCATCAACTCGCTGCCGACGATCAACGTCAGGCCGGAGCTGAACTACAACCTCAACCTGAACTACAACGTTCGGCCGCTCAACCTGCCGCCCCCTCTAACCGGCCCCACGCCGCGCGGCAAGAGGAAGCGGCGGGCGCAGGGCAACGACAACGCGACGACCTCGGGCTGAATGAAGCGCTTCACGACGGGCTCCGATTCTTGTATGTTGAAATTGATGACGGACGAACTACCGCAGACGTTGGACGTGGCACTCTCGTCACTGGCCGAGTTGGCCGTCGAGTGGTGGCGGCTCGAACGCTGGGCGGCCGCGGCGGAGGAGTCCTCGCCGCAGGCGCGCCATGCCGCGCGCCGCCTCGGCCGGTTTCTCAACGCGCATGGCCTCGAAGTCCTCGACGTGACGGGCCGCCCATACGCGCCCGGCCTCGCCGTCGAAGTCCTCGACGCCTTCGAAGACCCGCGACTCCCCGCAGGCGCACAGGTCGTTGACGAGACGGTCGCGCCCGTCGTCCTCTACCGCGGCGCCGTCGTCCGCCACGGCCAAGTTATCATCAGAAGAAATTGAGCCGCGCTTTCCACGCTTCATAAAGTTATGAGTCAGTACATCGACTTCGGCATAGACCTCGGCACTACTAACTCGTGCATCGCGCGGGCGGCGGGCGGCGACGTGCTCGTCATACAGAACAACGACCAGATGAACGTGACGCCTTCGGTCGTGCGCGTGCTGAAGTCGGGGAGCTTGCTGGTCGGGCGGCGCGCGTACAACGCCCTGGCGGAAGACCCGGAGAACGTGGCGCAGGAGGTCAAGCGCCTGATGGGGCAGCGCTACGCGAAGACTTTTCCGGCGTCGGGCCGCTCGATGTCGCCGGAGGAGATTGCGGCGGAGGTCTTGAAATCCCTGCTCGCCGACGCGCGGCGGCGGACGGGCGAGGAGGTGCGCGCGGCGTGCGTCACGGTGCCCGCGGCCTTCACGGCCTTGCAGTGCGAGGCGACGGCGCGCGCGGCTCGGCTCGCGGGTTTGGAAGAGTACCCGTTGCTTCAGGAGCCCATCGCGGCGGCCGTCGCGTACGGCGCGGCGCCGGGCGTGCGCGACCAGCGCTGGCTCGTCTTCGACCTCGGCGGAGGCACGCTCGACGTGGCCGTCGTCTCGACGCGCGACGGCCGTCTGAACGTCCTCGAACATCGCGGTGACAACCACCTCGGCGGCAAGGACATCGACCGCGCGCTCGTCGAGAACGTGCTCGGGCCCTTCCTCTCGCAGCAGTTCGCGCTGCCGCGCGCCGACGGCGAGCCTGCGGAACTCGCGCGCCTGCTGCGCAAGCTGACGCTGCTCGCCGAGTACGCGAAGATTGAATTGACGACCGCGGACGAAACAGTCGTCAGCCTCCTCGACCTCGGCGAAGACCGCGAGGGGCGTCTCATCGAGGCGGAGCTGCCCTTGACG
>CAXTSK010000818.1:0-2193 GCA_964246655.1 uncultured Pyrinomonadaceae bacterium | reverse complement strand
CTGCGCGATGGTGTAATGCTCCTGCGCGAGGTCGTAGCGCCCCTGCCGCTCGTAGAGTTCGCCCAGGAGGTCGCGCGTCGAAGCCTCGCCCGACTTATCGCCCGACTGCCGGAACGCCTTCAGTGCGTTCTCCAGATGAACCAGCGCCTCGCCCGCGTGCCCGCGGCGCAACTCCTCCCGCCCAAGGTCGCGCTCCGCGCCCGCGCCCTGCGCCTTCGGGTTTTGGGGGATCGACGCCGACGCCCCCGCGCCGCCGAGCAACAGCGAAGTAACCAGCAGCCCCGAGAGACACTTTTTCATACAGCGCATGTCATTGCTCCTCCTGAGCGAGAGCCGCGAGGGCAAGCAGGTCATGTTGGAACGATGAACGAGGAACGCTGAACGATGAACTGAAAAGCCTTCGTGCCTTTCAGTTCATCGTTCAGCGTTCCTCGTTCGTCGTTCATCGTTTCACTTGTGCGTGAGGACGATCTCGGTGACGAGCACGTCGGCGTCGGGGGATTCGTTGACGCGGACGATGGCGGGCTTCGGGTCGTCCTTCTTGACCTTGAGGCCGCGCTGGAGCGTGACCGGCATGGCGGTCGGTATGCTCGCCTGTGCGAGGAGCTGCGGGTTCTTCGCCTCGGTGACGCCCCTGCCCTTCGTGCCGCCCGCGATGCGCGCCCACTGCGCGGTCGTCGGCTTCCACGCGCAGTCTGCGAGGTTCTTCCCGCAGAACTTGACGAGCGCCGGCCCCGCGGGCACGTCCGCTAGCGGCTCGCGCGAGAAGACGACGAAGAGGTGCTCGGTGGCCGGCGGATCGGTCAGGTCGATGAAGTATTCGACATCCGCCGACGCGCCCGTCGGGAAGGTCGCGCGCGCGTGCGCCTGTACGGCGTTGGCGCCGCCCTCGATCTGAGCGTTCGGGAAGAGCAGTTCGGGGTCGCGCCCGTTCTCGGCGCTGAAGAGGTAGAGGTAGCCGTCCGCGTTCGTCTCAAGCGCAACGGCGAAGCGGTCGCCGGTCTTGAACTCGCGCGCGGGGTCGGCCACGAAGAGGCGGCCGGTGTCGTCCTTCATCAGAATCGTGTAGCCGAGCGCGAGCGGCCTGAGCGCGCCACCCGCCTTCACGAACTGCGGGTCTGAGGCGTCCGAGGAGTTCGCCGACATCGCGGCCACCTCCGACCCGCCACCGCCACCCTGGCCCGACTTGGCGTCAGTGCCGCCCTGGCCCGGCTTGACCTTCCGAGGCAGCTTGGTCGAAGCAACACCGCCGGAGCTTTTACCCGATTTGCCCCCGGTCTGAGGGCGCGAGGGCGAACCCTGTTGCTTGCCTGACTTCTTGCCCGGCTCCTCGAAGCTCACGCCGCGCGTGAGGACGAAGTCGTCGATGACCTGCTCGTCATCCTTCTGCTGCGGCTCCTCCTGCGCGCGCGCGACCGAGCACGTCAAAAGCAGGAGGGCAGCGAGCATCAGGGGGATTCTCAAACGCATGGCATTTCTCCTCTAATCAGTAGGCAGTAGGCAGTAGGCAGTAGGCAGCCGCTCCGCGTAACGGACGTTGAAGATTAATTCGAACTTCTCGACAGCACCTCTTTCAACTGCCATCTGCCTACTGCCATCTGCCTACTGCCTCAGCGATGGTCGATCCTGACATCGCAGATGAGCGGGCGGCCCGATTCGATGGCCGGCTCGGGTGCGAGGATAATGACGCGGCGGTCGTCGCCGTCGCCGCGGACAGACAGTTCGGGCGCGTCTGTCTTGAACTGCGCGCGGAAGTCTTCGAGCGCCTTGACCTCGGCGGGCGTCAGCTCGTGCAGGTACTCGCCGGAGAGGAAGGCGGGCGACGCTATCGGCGTCGGCGAGAAGATGAAGGTGAACTCGTCGGCCCCGGCATTGTCGTCGAGCTTGAGCCGCGCGCCGCCCATCGAGGGGAAGGCGAAGTCCGCGCCGCCGCCGACGAGGTTCGACTTCAGCTTCCCGGCGCCGCGCGCCGTCAAAAGCATCATCTGCGCGTTGCCGCCTTCGCCCGGCCCGACGATGTAGAGATAGCCGCGCGTCTTCGGGATGAAGTGGAAGCGGAAGCGCTGACCCGACTTGAGCGCGGCCGGCGCCTCCGCCACGCGTTTGCCCGCGGCGTCCTCCGGCTTGTCGAACGACTCGAACCAGAAGCTCGCCGCCTCCGACTTCGGCACGGCGGGCGGCCGCGCTCAAGTC
>CAXTSK010000817.1:0-2193 GCA_964246655.1 uncultured Pyrinomonadaceae bacterium | reverse complement strand
CGCGCGCCGGAGCGGGCCGCCGCGTCCCACCTCGCCGGGGCCAACCTCGGGGCCGGGGGGGGTCGCGCGCGCGACGACGTTCGTGATCCCTAAGCCGCGCGCGAGCAACTCCCCTTCCTCGAAAGCCGACAGGCGCCTCTCTGTAAAGCCCGAGAGGTGGAGCGCCGGCCAGAAGCGGTTGCCCGGCCGCGCGAAGTGGTGCCCCACGGCCGCCGTGTACAGCCCCGGGTTGATGCCGCAGAACAGCACGCGCAGTTCGCGCGCGATCACGTCCGGCACCGTCCGCCCCGCCGCCGCCTGCACCTCCTCCTTCGTCGGCTTGTAAACTTTCGACATACCCAACATCTAACGCATGTCCGTTAAATAGAAAAGCGGCGGCGCTCATCTTCGTCCGGATGAGGGCCGCCGCCGTTGTTTCAACTGACGACGCGCCTACGGCTGGCCGAAGCGCCCGCGGTATTCGAGCGAGCGGATGAAGGCGCGCACCATCTCGGCGCGCTTGACGCGTTCGAGCGCCGTCTGCGCGTTCTGCACGTTCTCGCCGGGCAGGCTGAAGCTGTTGAGCTTCGCCAGCCAGAAGTCGAAGCCGGTGTAGTCCGTGTCGGGCGCGTCATTCGGGTTGCGGCGCAGGTAGCCGATGTACTGCGAGAGGACGAAGCCGGTGTTGAACTGCGCGTTGTAGACCGACCCCGATTCGAGCACGGCGCGCAGGGCGTTGGCGCGCCCCTGCGCGGTCTCGCTGTAGCTCTCGAAGGCGACGTTGATCTCGACCGGCGTCAGGGTCGCGCCCGAGTTGGCGGCGAGTTTGGCGACGTAGGCGTCGAACCCCATCCCGACGGGGAACTCGGCGATGAAGTCGGGCCGCTGCACCCAGCGGAGCGTGAACGCCTGCCTGTTCGCTTCGAGCACCTGCTCCCAGCCGGCTTGACCTACCACGACGCCGCGCCCGATCTCCTGCGTGTCGCGCAGGAACTCTCGGTAGCGCGCCATCCCGCGCGGCCGCGCGGGCGAGTCGGTGAACGAAGCCTTGTAGAAGCGGTGGACGAGGAAGCCGGTCTGCTGGAATTCGATGGAGAGGAAGAACGCCTGCGAGACGCTCGTGCGCGTGCGGTCGATGCAGCCCGCGTCCGTGCCGCAGGCGATGATCTGGTCGGCCCAGAAGTTCAGGCCCGTCGTGTCCGCCTGCCGGTTGAGGAAGTCGTGGTAGTGCGTGCCGACGAAGACGTTGGGGTTATCGATGGCGTTGGGCGTCGGCTCCCCCACGTCGTCCGTGATCTGGACGTTGGCGACGGCCGTCAGGCACGAGAGCGTCGCCCCGCCCGTCGGGTTCGAGAGCGAGACGGTGAACGTCTCGTTCCCTTCGACGAACGAGTCCTCGTTGACGAGGATGTCGATGGTCTTCGCCGTCTCGCCCGCCGCAAAGCGGAGCGTGCCCACGGCGGTCGTGTAGTCCGAACGCTCCGACGCCGTGCCGTTGGCGGTCGCGTAATCGACCGTGACGGCGCCCGACGTGTCTCCCGTGCGCTGGACGGTCAGCGTGAGCGAGGTCACGTCCTCCTGCACCGAGGGCGCGGTCTGCGTGAACATGAGTTGCGACGCCGGCCCCGCCGTGGCGTCGCTCAGCTTAAAGAGGAAGGCGTCGCCGGCGAGGCCCGAGCCGCCGGCGAAGGTGCTCTGGATGGGGGTGACCGTGGGGAAGTCGGTCGAGAAGGTCGTGCCGGTGACGTAGGCGTTGCCCGCGGAGTCGATAGCGACCATCCGGCCGTTGTCGTTGGCGCTGCCGCCGAGGTAGGTCGAGTAGACGAGCGCCGACGCGGCGGCGTTGAACTTCGCGACGAAGACATCCTGGCTGCCGCTCCTCGAACACTGGACGGCGTTGGCCGTCGGGAGCGTGTTGAGCGAGGAGGTGGTGCCGCCGATGTATGCGTTGCCCGCCGAGTCCACCGCGACGCCGAAGGCGATCTCGCCGCCCGAGCCGCCGTAGTAGGTCGAGTAGACGAAGGCCGAGCCCGCCGCGTTGAACTTGGTCAGGAAGGCGTCCTGCGTGACGGTCGTGCCGCCGTTCGCGCCCTGGAAGGCGTTGGCCGTGGGGAAGTTCGTCGAGTAGGTCTGCCCGGCTACGTAGGCCAGGCCGGCGGAATCGACCGCGACGGACTGCGCGACATCAACGTCGCCGCTGCCGCCGAGGTAGGT
>CAXTSK010000816.1:0-2193 GCA_964246655.1 uncultured Pyrinomonadaceae bacterium | reverse complement strand
CGGCGAGGCGGCGCGCGCAACCGTGCTTTTCTCTGGAAGGCCGCGGGCGCGTGTCGCCTACACGCATTTGGTTGCCACTTTTCATACGAAGGTTTTCGACTATGGCAATGGATCAACACAACCTCTGGACGGGTTTTCAGATGCCGCGCCGCCTCGCCGTCGAGGGCGAGACGCTGACCGAGCGCTACGGGCGCTTCTCCGCGCAGCCGTTCGAGCGCGGTTTCGGCACGACCATCGGTAACTCCTTGCGCCGCGCGCTCCTCTCTTCCATCGAGGGCGCGGCCATCACCGCCGTCAAGATCGAGGGCGTCGAGCACGAGTTCTCTTCCATCCGCGGCGTGGTCGAGGACGCGACCGACGTTATCCTCAACCTGAAGCAGATTCCGTTCAAGCTCCACGGCACAGAGGCCAAGACGCTCACCATCCACCGCGACGGCGCGGGCGAGGTGACCTCGGCCGACATCGAGGCCGACGCCGACGTGGAGATACTCGACCCGAACGTCTACATCGCGACCGTCAGCGAGGGCGGCTCGCTCACCATCGAGATGCGCCTCAAGCGCGGACGCGGCTACGTCACCGCCGAGCGCAACTTCGACGAGGACTTGTCGCTGGGCTACATCCCCATCGACTCCGTTCACACGCCGGTCAAGAAGGTCAACTACACGGTCGAGGCCGCGCGTCTGGGCCAGAACACCGAGTTCGACAAGCTGACCATCGAAGTCTGGACGGACGGCTCGGTCAAGCCGGACGACGCCATCGGGCTCGCCGCGAAGCTGATCAAGGATCACATGCAGATCTTCATCAACTTCGAGGAGGACACCGACGAGTTCGCCTACCAGAACATCGAGCGCCCGCCGCTGCCGCGCAACGATGTGCTCGACCGCTCGGTGGACGAGCTGGAGCTGTCGGTCAGGTCTTACAACTGCCTGAAGAACGCCAATATCCGCTCGATCCGCGACCTCGTCCAGCGAAGTGAGCGCGAGATGCTCGCGACGAAGAACTTCGGCAAGAAGTCTCTCAACGAGATCAAGGAAATCCTGCACGGCATGGGGCTCGACTTCGGCATGGCCTTCGACGAGCAGGGCAACCCTATCCCCGGCTCCGGCGGCTCCGACATCGACCTCAGCGAGTACGCGGACGACGAGGACGACGAGGAGTAAATGAAGTGATGAATGATGAATGCGGAGTGATGAATCTTAACCACTCCGCTTTCGTCATATTCATCGTTCATCATTCATCATTCATCATTTAGGAATTTGTCATGCGACACTTGAATGCACACAGGAAACTCGGAAGGACGAGCGAGCACCGCATGTCGATGCTCCGCAACCTCGCGACCTCGCTGATTAACGCGCGCGATGAGCGCATCATCACGACCGTGCCGAAGGCGAAAGAGCTGCGCCCCTTCGTCGAGCGTGTCATCACTCTGGCGAAGCGCGCGGGCGCGCTCACGGGCGACGACACGGCCTCGCAGGCTCTGCACCTCCGCCGCCAGGCCGCGGGCTTCTTCCACGCGGGCAACGCGCGCCGCTCCGAGGACGCGGCCCGCGGGCGCAAGCAGGCGGAGATACCGCGCACCGCGGGCGTCGCGGCCTTGAGGCGCCTCTTCAGCGAGTTGGGGCAGCGTTACGCGGAACGGCCGGGCGGCTACACGCGCATCATTCGTCTGGGTCGCCGCGACGGCGATAACGCCGAGCTGGCAATCATCGAGCTGGTCGATAACCCGCGCGAGCGCGAGGCGCTTGAGTCGAAGAAATCGAAGCCGGCCGCGGGCAAGAAGAAGTCCGCGAAGGCCGGGGGCAAGGCCGAGACCTCTTCGGCCGAGTCCACGAAGAAGGCGTCCGGCGGCGGGCGCCGCTCAAAGAAAACCGAATCGACCGCGGCCGAGCAGGAGACGGAGTAGTCAAAGCGGAAGGGCCGGGGGGCGCCCCGCCCCGGCCGCCGGGGGGGGTGACCGCGCGCCCCCGACGAGAGAAAGCCCCGACGGCCCTTAGTTCGGAAAAGCCCCACACGCCCGCCTCGCTCGGCAAGCGTCGGAGGGGCTTTTCTCTTGCGCCGGCCGAGGCGTCGGCGCTGTGACTCCGGAGGCAGAAGATGAGCACGAACGAGCAGACCGAGGCGCGACCGGGCGGCGGAGGCGAGGCCGGCACGGGCACGGCCGCCGCGCCTCAGGCCGAGACGCAGGGCGGAGAC
>CAXTSK010000815.1:1852-2197 GCA_964246655.1 uncultured Pyrinomonadaceae bacterium | reverse complement strand
CGCCCCATTACCCGCGCGACCGCGGCCCGTGACGCGGGCGGCTAGGGGTCGCAGGCCCTCGACCGCGCGCGCGCCGGAGACGACCGTGCTCCCGCCGACGAAGCCGCTGACGACGCCCTCGCGCAGGTCGCGCGCGAGCGCCTCCGACTCCGTGACCGCGCGCGGCGTGGAAGGCGTTGCGGCGGCGGCCGTCTGCGCGGGGCGCGCGGGCTGCTCGTAACTGTTCGCCGCGGGCTGCGGTTGATAAGGATAAGACTGCGCGGGCGTCGCCTGCGGGGGGGGCCGGGGGGGGGGGGGCGCGGGCGGGGGGGGGGGGGGCGGGGGGTGGGGGGGGGCGCGGGTTGG
>CAXTSK010000815.1:0-1842 GCA_964246655.1 uncultured Pyrinomonadaceae bacterium | reverse complement strand
CGACTTTAGGGTATCGTCCCATTCTCAACATCGAAATTATTCCTCCATCCAAAGGGGTCGGTACTCGGCTCGCCCGTGGCGCGCGCGGGCTGAAGCGGCCCGCGGCGCACACGTCCGCCGTCAAGGCGTCGGGTGTTTTTTGAGTTAAGAGAGCTTGCAAAACGAGGCAAGAGCACTCGGGAAGAGCAGGTCAATCATATGCCCCGCGCGCCGCTCCTTCGTTGCGATGAGATTATCTTTCGGTTGCGGCAGGCACGGGTTATGATGCTCGCGACCCGTTGTTAAAAAACGAAGGCGGTGCTTCACACTTGAACGTCATCGAGACGGAGCGGCTCTCCTTGCGCGAGATGTCCGAGGCGGACGCGGCGTTCGTCCTCGAACTCCTGAACGACCCCGGTTTCATCCGCTTCATCGCCGACCGCGGCGTGCGAACGCCGGAGGCCGCCGCGCGCTACATCGACGAGCGTTTCGCCGAGAGCTACAGGCAGCACGGCTTCGGGCTGTGGCTGGTCTTGACGAAAGACGAAGGCGTGCCGGCCGGCATCTGCGGGCTTTTGAAGAGGGGGACGCCGGTGCCCGGCGTCGAGGTCGGCTACGCCTTCCTCCCGGCGTTCCGCGGGAAGGGCTACGCGTTCGAGGCGGCCTCGGCCGCGCTGCGTCACGCGCGCGACGTGCTCGGCCAGCCGCGCCTCTACGCCGTCGTGAACCCCGACAACGACGGCTCGATTCGCGTGCTCGAAAAGCTCGGCATGAGGTTCGAGCGCATTGTCAGGCTCGCGGGGGAAGAGTCGGACATCAACCTCTTCGCGACAGACCTTTGAGCGTGCAGACCCGGAGGCTTTCATGTTCGAGGTCAGGGTGCTGAAAGGCCGCGAGCTGTTTGACGCCGGACTCGTCGAGCACATCGTCGAGTTAGACAAGCGGAACATGCGGCGCGTCTGGGAGCGCGCGGGCATGGAGTATCCCGAGGAGAACAGGCGAAAGAGTTTCGAGAGCGACCCGACGTTCGTCATCGCCTTCGACGGGCGCGAGGTCGCGGGCTACGTCGAATACCTGCGGAGCTGGAACGACCCGCGCTACATCTACGTCGGCTCGCTTCAGATTGACGAGAGGCATCGTCACTCGACCCTCATCCTCCGTCTGCTCGACGAGTTTAGGACGCTCGTCGCCGGGGAAGAGTTTCTCGGCTTCGAGACGAGCGTGCAGAAGGCCAACACTTCGGCCGTCAAACTCTACCGCAGGCTCGGCTTCAAACTTGAACCTAACCCGCGCAACGAACTCTCATGGCTGGCGAAGGCGGGCCGCGAGCTGCTCGAAGAATCGCCCGTCGTCCCGCTCCTCGACAGGTGGCGCGAGAGGCAGGCGGGCCGCTGATGCGAAGAACAAAGTTGTCCCCGCGCGATTAGAATGGCTCATGCGCGCGATTGAAATAAGTACGGCGAGACATAACATCTTTGACACATACGGTTCGTACGATACTTGTGGCGGGGCGAAGTGTTTCCCGCAGAGTGTTACCGAAAACGGATCGTGTCAGGAGGAAGTTTATGTCAACCAAAATCGAGTTTCGCCGTGTGGCGAGTGAGTTACTCTCAATCTATCTGAAGCACCAGAGTTGGAAGGCGCACGAAGGATTGTTCATGCCGTTGTCGTTCGAGTCGGAGAAGCCCGCGGCGTCCGTCGCCGTCGAACAGAGCGCGCGCCGCCTGAGGCGTTCGCTGCGGCAACTCGCGGGCGTCGAGCTGTCGGCGTCCGAGGCGCGCGCCGTGTGGCCGAGCGTGCTCGAACACAAGTGGTACTTGGGCGAGCGTCTGGGTCGCGACGTGGGCCTGCGCGTCGCGGCCC
>CAXTSK010000814.1:0-2198 GCA_964246655.1 uncultured Pyrinomonadaceae bacterium | reverse complement strand
GGGCGGGGGGGGCCGCGCCGCCCCCCAGGGGGCGTGGGGGCGGGCCGCGAACGCGCCGGGCCGCCAGCAGGGGGAGACTCTCTTATCCTCGGAGGCGCAGCCACGCCCGTCAGGCGGCAGCGCGGACTCCGCGTCCCTATCGTTCGTCTATAGAGAACTGTAAATGGAAAGGCGCGCCGAAACTCTATGACCGGCGCCCCCCCGCTGTCAAGATTTTTCGGGTCGTCCGGCGCGTCCGGCGCCGTCTTTCTGTTCCGCGGCGGGGACGAATGGGCTAAAATGTAGCCGCCCGCGACGCCGCCAAGTCTCGGAGATCGTTCTAAGTAACCGGAGGAGACTGGCGATGTCTGCGAACCCGAAAGACGTGCCGCAACACTACTACTCACTCGAAGAATACTTCGCACTCGAAGACGCGAGCGCCGCGCGCTTCGAATACTGGGACGGCGACATCCTCTGCATGAGCGGCGGCAGCCGCGCGCACGCGACGATTTCCAGCAACGTTGTCATCTTGCTTGGCAACAGTCTGCGCGGCGGAAGGTGCAGGGCCTACACCGGCGACCTGGCCGTCTACACGCCGACGCTCCTGCCCTACCGCTACCCGGACGCGAGCGCCGCGTGCGGCGAGCCGGAGTTCAAGCACATCAAAGGGCACGACGCGCTCGTCAACCCGGTCGTGGTTGTCGAGGTGCTCTCGCCGAGCACGGGCGCTCTCGACGAAGGCTCGAAGTTCGCCGCCTACCAGGCCATCCCGACGCTGCGCGACTACCTCCTCGTCGCGCAGGACGAGCCGCGCGTGACGCACCACACGCGACTCGAAAGCGGCGAGTGGGAGCGTCGCGACATAACCGGACTCGAAGCCTCACTTGAGCTTGAATCAATCGGCTGCGCGCTCAAGCTCCGCGACATCTACGACGGCGTCGCCTTCCCTGTCTGACCGCCGCCGACTCATCACAAAACTCCGACTTCAGCCCATCGCCTGGATGACGGCGTGGGCGAACTCGTCGGTGTGGGAGGTGCCGCCCACGTCGCGCGTGCGCACCTGGCCGTCGGTGTAGACCTTGAGCATCGCCTTCTCGACGCGGTCGGCGGCTTCGCGCTCGCCGAGGTGGCGAAGCATGAGGATACCGGACTGGAGGAGTGCGGTCGGGTTGGCGATACCCTGGCCGGCGATGTCGGGCGCCGAGCCGTGGACGGCCTCGAAGACCGCTCCCAGCTCGCCGATGTTCGCGCCGGGGACGAGCCCCAGGCCCCCGATGAGTCCCGCACAAAGGTCGGAGACGATGTCGCCGTAGAGATTCTCCAACAGCATGATGTCGAACTGCTCGGGGCGCATCACGAGTTGCATGCACGCGTTGTCCACGATCTTGTCGTCGGCCTCGACCTCGGGGTAGTCGGCGGCGACCTTGCGGAAGCAGTCGAGGAAGAGGCCGTCGGAGAGCTTCATGATGTTGGCCTTGTGGACGGCCGTCACCTTCTTACGTCCTTCGCGCCGCGCGAACTCGAAGGCGTAGCGGGCGATGCGCGTCGAAGCCTTCTCCGTGATGATCTTGATGCTCTCGACGACGCCGGGGACGACGACGTGCTCGATGCCCGCGTAGAGGTCTTCGGTGTTCTCGCGCACGACGACGAGGTCGAGTTCGGGATAGCGCGCCGGCACGTTCGGGAGCGCGCGCACGGGTCGCAGGTTGGCGTAGAGGTCGAGCGCCTTGCGCAGGCCGACGTTGACGGACGTGAAGCCCTTCCCGACCGGCGTCGTGATGGGGCCTTTGAGCGCGACCTTGTTGCGTTTGATGGACTCCAGCAGCTCTTCGGGCAGCGTCGAGCCGAACTTCTCCAACGCCTGCGCGCCCGCGTAGTGCGTCTCCCACTTGATGTCAACGCCCGTCGCCTCGATGATGCGCACGACCGCCGAAGAGACCTCCGGCCCGATGCCGTCGCCCGGAATGAGTGTGATAGTATGTGGCATGTCAGTTTTCAGTTTTCAGTTTTTAGTTTTCAGTTTTCAGAAGGAGACGAGCGCAGCGAAGACAACTCTGCCTCGGCTGAAAACTGAAAACTGAAAACTGTTAACTTTCCCGAAATCATACCAGCAGTCCTTCAAAATGCGAAAGAGTTTGGGCGAGAGGGCGGACGTAGCCGTGGTGGGCGGCGGCGTCGCGGGGCTGGCGGCGGCCAGGGAGCTTGCGCGGCGTGGGTTG
>CAXTSK010000813.1:0-2201 GCA_964246655.1 uncultured Pyrinomonadaceae bacterium | reverse complement strand
CGCGAGTCCACCGCGCGCAGCCGGTCGATGGCGCGGCTGCGCGCGAGCGTCGCGCGCCACGTAAAGGCGCGTCCGCGCGCCGGGTCGAACGAGCGCGCCTGCTGCCAGACTTGCAGGAAGACCTCCTGCAAAACGTCCTCCGCCTCAGGGCGGCTGCGTAATATACGGAGCATGAGCCCCAAGAGGATGGGGGCGTAGCGGTCGTAGACGCGCGCGAACGCCGCCTCGTCGCCGCGCGCCACCGCGCGCAGCAACCCCGCGTCCTCCGCATCCGTCTGTGGGTTCGCCAGTGACAAGCCCTTAATCCCGCTCCAAGAGATTCACGTCGTGCACGCTCATACCTACGAGGCCGCGCCGGAGGTCAGATTCAGTAGGCAGATGGCAATAGGCAGTTGAAAGCCCCGTAGGGGCGGCATGTTTATAGTTCGCGCAACCTAATCAACCCCAAGCCCCTTTAGGGGCGATATATACATGCCGCTCCTACGGAGCTTTGGGGATTGATAACGAACTTACTCTATAAACATCACGCCCCTACGGGGCTCAACCTTAACTGCCTACTGTTTTCAGGCGACGGTAATCTCTTCGGCGAGGTACACGTCCTGAATGGCGTTGAGGAGCTGAACGCCCTCTTCCATCGGGCGCTGGAACGCCTTGCGGCCGGAGATGAGGCCCATGCCGCCGCCGCGCTTGTTGATGACGGCGGTGCGGACGGCGTCGGCGAAGTCGCCCGAGCCCTTCGACTCGCCGCCCGAGTTGATGAGGCCGCAGCGTCCCATGAAGCAGTTCGCGACCTGATAGCGCACCAGATCAATCGGGTTGTCGCTCGTCAGGTCGGTGTAAATCTTCGGATTGGTCTTGCCGTAGGCGCTCTCGACGTTGAGCAGGTTGTAGCCGCCGTTCCGCTCGGGCAGCTTCTGCTTGATGATGTCGGCCTCGATGGTGACGCCGAGGTGGTTGGCCTGACCCGTGAGGTCGGCCGCCGTGTGCATGTCGCCCTCCTTGGTCTTGAACTTCGGGTTGCGCAGGTAGCACCAGAGGATGGTCGCCATCCCCAGCTCGTGCGCGCGCGCGAACGCCTTGGCGATCTCGACGATCTGGCGGCCCGACTCGTCCGAGCCGAAGTAGATGGTCGCGCCGACGGCCGTCGCGCCCATCCGGTGCGACTCCTCGACCGTGCCGAACAGAATCTGGTCGAACTTGTTCGGGTAGGTCAAAAGCTCGTTGTGGTTGATCTTGACGATGAAGGGAATCTTGTGCGCGTACTTGCGCGCGACGATGCCGAGCACGCCGAAGGTGGAGGCGACGGCGTTGCAGCCGCCCTCGACCGCCAGCTTGACGATGTTCTCGGGGTCGAAGTAGATCGGGTTCGGGGCGAACGACGCGCCGGCCGAGTGCTCGATGCCCTGATCCACGGGCAGGATCGAGAGGTAGCCGGTGCCCGCGAGGCGGCCGTGGTCGAAGAGCGACTGGAGCGAGCGCAGGACTTGCGGGTTGCGGTCGGACTGCGCCCAGACGCGGTCGACGAAGTCGGGGCCGGGCTTGTGCAGAGAGTCACCGGAAATCTTCGGCGAGTTGAAGTCGAGAAGGGCGCGCCCGTCTTCGCCGAGGAGTTCTTCGACTCGGGAGAGGGCCGAGCCCTCGCGTTTGAGTTCGGTGGCCATCAGGTTGAAATCCTCCAGATACAGTTTCGCTACGAGCGGCCTGTGGGATTGCTGTCAGCGGCGGATTATAACGCGCGGGACGCGGGGGCGGAAGCGGCGGGCGGATTTGTGAGTGAGTTGAGGTTTGTGAGAATTGCATTTCACCACAGAGACACAAAGACACGGCTTGTTGTCTATAACTCAACAAGCCGTGTCTTTGTGGTGAAATTCCCTTTCGCGATTTGCCTGTTTCAAATCAACTGGCGTGCGGCCCGATGGGCTCGTAGTGCTCGGGGGAGACTAAAAGGAGGAGGGCGCCGCCGTCGGAGACAAGCTCTTCGTGGACGCTGCCCGGCATCGAGCAGTTGAAGTCGCCCGCCCTCATCCCGACTTGGCCGGAGCGCACGTCGCCTTCGAGGACGAGGCACTGCTCGACTCCGAGGTGCCGGTGCGAGCGTATGCGCGAGCCCGGCTCCATCCGCACGAGCGTCGTGACCGTGCCGCGCTCGCGGTCAGCGAAGAGGAGTTTCAAAGCGACGCCCGCGTCGTCGGTCGGACGCC
>CAXTSK010000812.1:0-2210 GCA_964246655.1 uncultured Pyrinomonadaceae bacterium | reverse complement strand
GTCGCCGACTGTGATGTAAGGAATGAAGCCGCGGCGGCCGTCGGCGCGGAGGTGGTTGAAAGCATCCGTGATTCGACTCACGCCGACTTCTCCGTCGAGAGTTCCGCCACCGTCTGCACGTCCTTGTCGCCGCGCCCCGAAAGGTTGACGACGAGGGTCTCGCTCGGCTTCATCTCGCGCGCGAGTTTGAGCGCGTGCGCGACGGCGTGTGCGGATTCGAGCGCGGGGATGATGCCTTCGAGTTTCGCGACGAGACTGAAGGCTTCGAGCGCCTCTTCGTCCGAAGCGGAGACGTACTCGACGCGCCCCTCGTCGTGGAGGAAGGCGTGCTCGGGGCCGATGGAAGGGTAGTCGAGCCCGGCCGAGATGGAATGCGTGGATGCAATCTGCCCCCGCTCGTCCTGCAAGACGTAGCTCATCGTGCCTTGAAGTACGCCGGGACGGCCGCCGCCCGCCTGTTTGAATCGCGCGGCGTGTAAGCCCAACTCCGCGCCCGTGCCGCCGGCCTCGACGCCGACCATGCGGACGCCTTCGTCTTTCAAGAAAGGGTGGAACAGGCCGATGGAGTTTGAGCCGCCGCCGACGCAGGCGACGAGCGCGTCGGGCAGACGCCCTTCCCTTTCGAGAAACTGCGCGCGGGCCTCGCGCCCGATGACGCTCTGGAACTCGCGCACCATGAGCGGGTACGGGTGCGGCCCGAGCGCGCTGCCCAGAAGATAATAAGTGTCGGCGACGTTCGTCACCCAGTCGCGCAGCGCCTCGTTGATGGCGTCCTTGAGGGTGCGCTGGCCCGCGTCAACCTCGCGCACCTCGGCGCCGAGCAGGCGCATGCGGAAGACGTTGAGCCGCTGTCTTCTCACGTCCTCCGTGCCCATGTAGACGACGCAGCCGAGGCCGAAGAGCGCGCAGACGGTGGCGGTCGCGACGCCGTGCTGCCCCGCGCCCGTCTCGGCGATGACCCGCTGCTTCCCCATCCGGCGCGCGAGCAGGACTTGCCCGAGCGCGTTGTTAATCTTGTGCGAGCCCGTGTGCGAGAGGTCTTCGCGCTTGAGGTAGATGCGTGCGCCGCCCGCGTGCTCAGTCAGGCGCGCGGCCTGGAAGAGCGGCGTCGGGCGGCCCGAGAAGTCTCGAAGCAGCGACTCGAACTCGCGCCGGAAACTCTCGTCGTCGCGCGCCGCGTCGAAGGCTTCGGTCAGCTCTTCGAGCGGCGCCATCAAAGTCTCCGGCACGTAGCGCCCGCCGTAACGGCCCCAGTGCCCGCCCGCGTCAGGATTTACAGTCTGCTCGCCCATCGAAGTCACTCTAGCCCAAGCAGAAGCGTTTTGGAAAACGGAGGCCACGTCGCAGGACGAATTAACCACAGAGACACAGAGGCGCAGCTTGAAGAGTAATCCTCAAGAAGCTGTGTCTCTGTGTCTCTGTGTTTAAGCTCTCGAACCGACAGCGGGGCCGGACGCGGAGGCGAGGATGGCGCGGTTGCGCCCCTCCTGCTTGGCGAGATAGAGCGCGGCGTCGCTGGTGCCGAACAGCTCACGCTCGGTGCGCGCGTTACCGGGGCACGAGGCGACGCCGATGCTGACGGTCACGCCGCCGCCCACCTCCTCCACCGGGCGCGCCGCCACGGCCTCCCGCACGCGCTCGGCGGCGGCAAGGGCCTTGTCGCTCGCGACGCCCGCTAAGAGCAGGGCGAACTCTTCGCCGCCCAGACGCGCCGCCGTGTCGTTGTCGCGCGAGAGATCGGCCAGCACTTCGGCCACGGCGCGGATGACGCGGTCGCCGGCCGGGTGGCCGTAGGTGTCGTTGACGCGCTTCATGTGGTCGATGTCGAGGAGCAGGAGCGCGCAAGGGATTTCGTAACGGCGCCAGCGCTCGACCTCCTGCTCAAGCGCCTTGCGGAAGCGTCGGCGGTTGGCTAAGCCGGTCAGGTAATCGCGGTCGGCCTCCGCGCGCAGGCGGTCAACAGTCAGGCGGTATGAGATAAGCTGCGCGGCGCGAGCGGCGAGCAGCCCGAACTCTTCGGGGAGTTGGAAATAGTCGGACGCGCCGGCGGTCATCGCCTCGCCGCGGCGTTCGGGGGTCGAAGGGTCGAAGCCGGCGACGATGACGGGCACGGGCTCCTGCGCGTCGGAGAGCATGCGCGCAAGCTCGATGGCGCTGACGCCTCGGACGGCGGCGTCGGCGACGACGACGTGCGGGCGCGTGCGCTGGAG
>CAXTSK010000811.1:0-2211 GCA_964246655.1 uncultured Pyrinomonadaceae bacterium | reverse complement strand
CGCCAGCGCCACGGCCACCGCGGCGAAGACGCCGAGCAGAAGCATCGAGAAGCGCCGTAGCGCGACCGAGTCCGCGAGCAACTGCTCCATCGTCGCGACGTTGAAGACGGCCAGCTCTTTGTCGGCCGCGGCCACCTCGCGCCTGACCGCGCCGAGCAGCGCCGAAGGGTCTGACTTCGAACGCACGACCATCGTCATGAAGGAGACCGGGAACTGCGCCTCGGGCAGGTACATCTGCATCACGTCTGCGCGGTCGAGGCCGTACTGCTTCACGTCGCGCACGACGCCGACGACCGTCCGCCACGGCTGCGGGTTCTTCTCCGAGCCGGGGAACTTGACGCGCCGCCCGAGCGGCGACCGCCCCGGCCAGAGCGTGCGCGCCGCCGTCTCGCTGACGAGCGCGACCGGCGCCCTGTCGGCCGCGTCGTGCTCGTCGAAGGCGCGGCCGTCAACCAACGGGATGCGCATCGCGCGCAGGTAGCCGGGCGTCGCGACGTAGAGGTCAACGCTCACCTCCTGCCCGCGCGGGACGGGGTTCTCTTCAACCGCGAGCGAGCGCCCGTCGAAGTTGCCGCTCAAAGGCAGGACGCTCGTGAACGCGGCCGCCTCGACGCCGGGGAGGGATTCGAGTTGATGCGTGAGCCTGTCGAAGAAGGCGGCCTGCGCCGCGCCGTCGCGGTAGCGCGAAGAGGGCAGCGCGAGGCTCATCGTCTGAAGGTTCGACGTGTCGAAGCCCGCGTCCACGGCGCGCAGGCGCACCACACTCTTGACGAGCAGCCCCGCCCCCGCAAGCAGCACGAGCGCGAGCGCCATCTCCGCGACGACGAGCGCCGAACGCAGACGCCCGCCGCCGCCCGCCTCGCCCGAACGCCCGCTTGCCTTGAGCGTCTCGTTCAAATCGGGCCTCGACACTTGCAGCGCGGGCGCGAGCCCGAAGGCGACGCCCGCGAGCACGGAGACGACCCCGGTGAAAGCGAGCACGCCGTAGTCCACGCGCACGCCCGCGAGCAGAGGCGTCACGCTCGCGCCGAGCGACTCGACGAGCCCGATGCCCCACAGCGCGAGCAGCAGACCCGCCGCACCGCCCGCAATCGCCAGCAGCAGGCTCTCCGTCAACAACTGCCGCACGATGCGCGCGCGCCCCGCGCCGAGCGCCGCGCGCACGGCGAACTCTCTTTGTCGTGCAGAGGCGCGCGCGAGCAGGAGGTTGGCGACGTTGGCGCACGCGATGAGCAGCACGAAGACGACCGCGCCGAACAGGGCCAGCAGCGCCGTGCGCAGCCCGCCGCCCGTGTCCTCGGACAGTGTGACGAGGTGGACGCCGTAGTCTGTGTTGTACGCCGGGTGCTCGCGTTCGAGACGCGAGGCGATGACGCTCATCTCGGCCTGCGCCTGTTCGAGCGTGACGCCGTCTTTGAGGCGACCTATCGCGCGCAGGTGGCGCGAGCCGCGCTCGATCTCGTCGTGCGGCTCGGCCACGGGCCTGTAGAACTGACCCGGCGGGTTGTTCAGACTCAGAGGGAGCGGGCGGAACTCTTCGGGCATCACGCCGACGACGGTGTAAGGTCTGCCGCCGAGGCTCATGTTCTGTCCGACGACGTTAGGGTCGCCGCCGAAGCGCCTCTGCCAGAGGCCGTGGCCGAGGACGATGACGTTGTCCTTGCCGTCCTCCTGCTCTTCGGGGAGGAACGTGCGCCCGAGCAGCGGCGTGCCGCGCATGACGCGGAAGAAGCCTTCGCCGACCTGCGTGCCCGGCACGCGCTCGGGCTCGCCGCCGCCGACGAAGGTCGCGCTCCAATCGCCGAAGGTCGAGACCTCTTCGAAGACCTTGTTCTCGCGCCGCCAGTCGTCAACGTCCGTGGCCGAGACCTGGTTGCGGTGGTTGCCCTGCGCGGGCGAGTCGCCCCACAGCACCAACACGCGTTCGGGCTCGGCGTACGGCAGCGACTTCAGCAGGATCGAGTTGACGACCGAGAAGATCGCCGTGTTCGCCCCGATGCCGAGCGCGAGGCTCACGACCGCCGCCGCCGTCACCCCCGGACTCTTCAAAAGCATCCGCAGCCCGTAACGCACGTCTTGCAGCAGTGTCTTCATCGGTCACCCCTCATTCGTAACGTAGTGCCACCATCGGGTCTACCTTCGTCGCCCTGCGCGCGGGGGTGAAGCAGGCACCTGAGGCGACCGCGACGCGCCCGAGCCCGGCCAGGCCCC
>CAXTSK010000810.1:0-2215 GCA_964246655.1 uncultured Pyrinomonadaceae bacterium | reverse complement strand
CACCCCGAGTCCGACGCCGAAGCGCGGACGCCGTCGCGCCTGAACCTCAACGCGCGAGACTCAGCGCCGCACATCTCCTGGATACTTGAGCGTGAAGTTCAAGACCTTCGTCTCCTTCGCGCCGACGCTCACCTGCGCCCTCGTCTCCAAAAACTTCTCGTGCCAGACGACGACCTCGTAGTCGCCCGGCGGTAGCCCCTGGATGGCGAACGAGCCGCCGCGCCCCGTCACGTAGAAGAAGGGGTGCGGCAGGACTGCGACGTAGCCGCGCTCCCAGGGGTGCTGGTTGCACCTGACGACGAAGGGCGGCTCGGGCTTCGTGAAGGTAATCTCGAAGCGCTCCCCCGGCATGAGACCCTTGTTGTAGAGCGGGTTCACCTTGGTCTGGAAGGTGGGGTTGTGGGCCGTCCGGTCGCCGTTCTGCACGGACAGGGTCTCGCCGGCCTGCACGGCGAGCACGTGCGGCACCATGCGACACCTGCGGCTCCCGAGCGCGGGCGTCCACGGCCGCGGCTCGAACTTATAGCCTGCGAGCCCGGACGGCTCGATGTAGACCAGCGCGTTGGCGAGCCGTCCGCGCTCGACGACGATGTCGTCCACACTTGCCCCGCCCTTGTTCATCGAGACGCAGACGGGGTCGGCCTGCATCGTCGTGATTAAGGGTCTGGGCGGCACTTCGCCCGCGACGCTGACGACGCCCTGGATCGTGCCCTCCTCACCCGTCCATTTGTAAAAAGCCTGTTCCTGTGGCCGGAGGTCGGGCGCTTCCGAACGCCCGTGCGCCCCGGCCGCGAGCGCCGCGAACGTGACCACGACGGACAACGCCACACGAAGGAGTGCGTACCGCAACACTTTCATCGCTTCACTCTCCGCGCGCGTCGAGCGCCGCCCGCGCGGCGGCCAGAGCCTCGCGCACACGCCCCGGCGAGGTGCCGCCGACCTGCGACTTCGTCGCCAAAGTTTGTTCGAGCGACAGCGCCTCGTACACGTCCTCTGCGACGAGCAGCGAGAACTCCCGCAACTCCTCCAACTCAAGCTCGTGCAGCTCAAGCCCCTTCGAGAGCGCGTGCAAGACCATGCGCCCGGCCGCCTCGTGCGCCTCGCGGAAGGGCTGGCCGCGCCGCACGAGGTAGTCGGCCATCTCGGTCGCGTTCATGTAGCCGACCGACGCCGCGTCGCGCGCCCGCGCCTCGCGCAAACGGACGTTGCGCAGCACGGTCGCCGTCACTTCGAGCGACTCGCGCACCGTGTCGGCCGTGTCGAAGACGGCCTCCTTGTCCTCCTGCATGTCCTTGTTATAAGTGAGCGGCAGCCCTTTGATAATAGTTAAGAGCGCGAGCGCGTGGCCGTAGACGCGGCCGGTCTTCCCGCGCACAAGCTCAAGCGCATCCGGGTTCTTCTTCTGCGGCATCAGGCTCGACCCCGTCGCCACCGCGTCGGAGAGTTCGACGAACCCGAACTCGTTCGTCGCGTAGATGATTAAGTCTTCGGACAGCCTTGAGAGATGTGCCATCACGAGCGCGCTGGCGGCGGCGAACTCGACGCAGAAGTCGCGGTCGCTCACGGCGTCGAGGCTGTTGCGCGAGATCGAGTCGAAGCCAAGCTCCTTCGCGACCAGCCCGCGGTCTATCGCGTAGCTCGTCCCCGCGAGCGCGGCCGACCCGAGCGGCATCACGTTCACGCGCCGCCGCGCGTCCGCCAAACGCTCGCGGTCGCGCGCGAACATCTCGAAGTAGGCGAGGCACCAGTGCGCGAACATGACGGGCTGCGCGCGCTGCAAGTGCGTGTAGCCGGGCAGCACCGCGTCCGAATGCGACTCGGCGAGGTCGAGCAATGCCGCCTGTACGCCGCGCAGGGCTTCGGCGCAACGGTCGATCTCGTCGCGCAGCCACAACCTCAGCGCCGTCGCCACCTGGTCGTTGCGGCTGCGCCCCGTGTGGAGTCTCCGGCCCGCGTCGCCGACCGACTCGGTCAGGCGCGCCTCGATGAACGAGTGCACGTCCTCAGCCGCCTCGTCATTAAAGAAAGCTTCGCCCTCGCGCTCGGCCCGCGCGAGCAGCTCGTTCAAGCCGCGCCTGATGTCGCCGGCCTCCCCGTCGCTCAGCACGCCGGCCGCGCGTAGTCCCTCGCAGTGCGCTAAGGAACCGCGCACGTCCGCCTCGAACAGCCTCCGGTCGAAGCCGAAGGAGCGGTTGTACCGCGCGAACCCCGGGTC
>CAXTSK010000809.1:0-2230 GCA_964246655.1 uncultured Pyrinomonadaceae bacterium | reverse complement strand
GGTTGAGTAAGCGGAGCGAGGTTCCCGCCGCAGCGGTTGCAGTAGTTCAATCCCTTGGTCGTTTCGGTACCGCAGTACGGGCAGAACATTAAGACCTCCGTGTGTCGCGCGCGTCTCTCCGATTTTTGAGCTTGGCGTCCGCGGCGACGCCGCCGCCCGGCTTTACGCGCGCAGGACGGGCAAAGTTCGGTTCTTCGGGCGCGCGCGGTGAGGCGCGTGCTCGCGCGGCACGCGCGCCGTTCGCGACTCCCACGCGCGCGCGAGCCTCTGCAACTCCGCGCCGTCCGAATAAGGGTCTACGAGCGTGAGCCAGACGGGCAGCGGCAGCCACTCCCACGCCGCGCCGTAGACCTCGGTGTTGAGACGTTCTATCCGACCTTCCTCGCGCCACTGCCCGTCGAGCGGCGGCACGTCGGCCCAGTCCTCGTAGCACGCGTGCTGCACGCACGGCGCGGGCTTCGCGCGTTGGTGGACGAGGCACCCGACCCCTTTCAAGAAGAGCGGGCAGGAGAAGGTCTGCGCGAGCGTGTCGCCCGTAGGCGTGAGGCCGTAGTGCACGACTGCCTCGTTGGCTCTGAGATAAACCGCGCGCCTCTCATCTTCATTCAGCCGGGGCGTGCGCGCGAGCGTGTCGCGGATGGCGACGGCTTCGAGCCGCGTGATGTGGACGTTGACGAAGTGCGCGTCCGTGCAGCAGACGCCCGGCGTCGGGCACGCGCGACAGCTCAACGCGCGGTGCTCGTAGTTGAGCTTGACGTGCGTCTGGAAGCGCACCTTGCCGCGTTTCAGCCGCGCGACCGCCTCGGCCTCGTTCACCTTTCGCATGCTATACTCCGCCCGCCATGTGGTACGCCATCCTACTCGCCGCCATCTTCCTCTTCTGCATCGTCGGCACAGTCCTGCTCATAGTCTACTACTACTGGGGGCCGAAGGGGCCGCCGGGGAAGTGAACAGTAGGCAGATGGCAGATGGCAGATGGCAGTTGAAAACCCCGCCGTCGAAACTTTTGATTTAACCCTTCAACCTCCATAACGCGGAGCGGCTGCCTACTGCCATCTGACTACTGCCTACCGCTTTTCGTAGAGCGCCAGGAACTCCTTGTTGCCGTCCGCGCCGGTGATGGGTGAGTCGGTGACGCCGAGCACCGTCAGGCCGAGCGCGCGGGCCGAGGCGTTGACCTCTTCGACGACGCGCGCGTGCTGCGCCGGGTCGCGCACGACGCCGCCCTTGCCCACCTCGCCCTTGCCCACCTCGAACTGTGGCTTGATGAGGACGACGCCGCGCCCGCCCTCTTTCAACAACGGCACGACCGCAGGCAGCACCTTCGTCGCGGAGATGAACGACACGTCCATCACGGCGAGGTCGAAGCGCTCGGCGAACTCTTCCGGCGTGAGGTGGCGCGCGTTGACGCCCTCGCGCACCTCGACGCGCGGGTCGTTACGCAGGCGCCAGTCGATCTGGTTGTGACCCACGTCCACGGCGACGACGCGGCGCGCGCCGTGCTGAAGCAGACAGTCTGTGAAGCCGCCGGTCGAGGCGCCCACGTCGAGGCAGGTGAGGCCCGTCGGGTCTATCTGAAATTCGGCGAGCGCCTTCTCAAGCTTCAACCCGCCGCGCCCGACGTAGCGCGCCGCGGGGTCGTCGCCACCGCGCACGCGCAGGGGCGCGTCCGGCGGGAAGGTCTCCGAAGGCTTCTCCACCCGCCGCTCGCCCGCCAGCACGCGGCCCGCCATCACGAGCGCCTGCGCACGCGTCCGCGTCGGCGCAAGCCCACGCTCAACCAGTAGCCTGTCCACACGCTCGCGCTTCACGCCGTGAATTTTAGCAGTAGGCAGTAGGCAGATGGCAGTAGGCAGTTGCCGTTGTTCGCGGCCGGGCCGGTAGCGGGAGCTATTCAACACAGAGACACAGAGGCACAGAGACACAGCTTGAAGCGATAACGTCAACAAGCTGTGTCTCTGTGCCTCTGTGTCTCTGTGTTCAATGCCTCACTGCCTACTGCGGGCCTCCTTCGAAGATGCGGCGGAGGCGGTCTACGTCGTCGTCGCGGCGTGCGCGGCGTGCGGCGCGGCGGGGGCGGTAGAAGATTGAGTCAACCCGCCGGGCCTCGGGCTGGTCGGCGCGTGCGACGTTGCCGTCGGGTTGTGAGTTCGTGCGGCGCTCGATCTCTTCGTCGCGGTTGCCCTTCTTGCCGCGCTTGGGCGTGCCATCGGCGGGCGCCGTGCGGCGC
>CAXTSK010000808.1:0-2240 GCA_964246655.1 uncultured Pyrinomonadaceae bacterium | reverse complement strand
CTCATCGGTCAAGTTTAGCAAGGGCTTCTGCTCTGCGTAACATCAGTTAATAATTATTGTTGTAGGGTTCCAGCGAAGGCAAGCCCACCTCAGTTGGCGGCCGCGCCCCAACGATTATTAGTTTCCTGACAGAGAGGCCAGTGCCTTACGAGCGCGCTCAAGTTTTCGTTCGAGCAGTTCCACTCTATCCGCTTCCTTCACGCCCGGGCTGCTCTGCACGCCGTTTTGCCGCCAGAGTTCGACGGCGCTTTGATATGAAGTGATCGCCGCTTCGAGCGCGCGCCGGTGGGCCGGCAGGGTCAGTCCCGCCTTGTTCGCGTCGGCCAATGCACAGTCGCCGATTTTTTCGAGGTAGTAGCCCCGCAGCGAGCCGCCGAAGGAGGCGTCCTTCGCGCGCGCGACCGGCTCGGCCCGCTCGAACGCCCTCTGGTAGGTGCGGCGGGCTGCGTCCGCGTCGCCTGCCGCGAGCTGTTCGTCAGCGTAGCGGTACTCGACCTCAAGGCGTTTCTGGACGTAGTCGAAGTTTTGCGGGTCGTGCGCAATAAGCTCTTCGAGGGCACGGAGAGCGCGTGCGAAAGAGGCCGCGGCTTGAGCCTTCTCGCCGAGCCGCGAGTGGTTCGCGCCTTCCCACGAGACGATGATCGCGAGGTCGAGTTTCTGTTCCTGGTTGTCGGGGTCAGTCCGCGCGAACTCGGAGAAGTCCGCCACCGCCTCGGCGAGCACGCGGCCGGCCTCCTCGAACCGCCCCGACTCGAAGAGGTACTGCGCCTGGTTGGCCCTGGCGCTCTTTAGAATCCGGTCGTTGACCACGTCGTCCGGTTGCAGGCGCACGAGTTTCTCGCTGACCTCTATCGTGCGCCGGACGTACGGCTCCGCCTCGTCGCGCAGGAGTTTTGCCTGCGCCGGGTTCTCGTCCTCCTCGGCGTTTCTCGCCATCTGAAGCAGGTGAGTCTCGATCCTGTCCAGCGCGACGGCCAGCAGGTTATTCGCCCTGACGTGGTCGGGCTCGCGCCGCAGCGCGTCCTCCGACACGGCCAGCGAATGGCGATAGGCCCCGATGCTTTCGTCCTCGCCCTTGCCGGTCGGCAGGGCGTCCCCGAGGAAGACGTAGTTGGTGGCGAGACGCACGGACAACGTCACGTCTTCGGGGTGAGCCGCGCGGAACTGCTCGTTGAGCGACAGCGCCCGGCGTAAGGCCGCGTCGGCTTCCGTCGTGTTCCCCTGCCGCCGGAGCGCGGTCGCGAGTTCGGCGTAAGAGCCGACGAGGTCGGACTGCAACTTCGTGTCGGCGGAGGCGAGCGCGATAGGTTCGAGCAGCGAGAGCCCTTTGCGATAACTGTCTATCGCCCCCGTCGTGTCACCCAGGTTCGCGTTGTAGGCGCGCCCCTGAACTTTTCCGATGCGGAGGTAAGCCTGCGCCAGCTCCCGCCGCAGGTCTGTGTTGTCCCTCGCGTCCTGCGCCAGCCCGTCGAGGTATTCCAGCGCGTCGCCGACGAGCATCTCGCGCGCTTTCGTCGAGCCGGGCAGCTTTTCGATCTCGTCGTAGTACTTGAAGAGGACGTTGTGGGCGAGTTGGCGCACCTGCCCGAAACGCTTCTCTGCGCGCTCGCGCTCGCGGGCGGCGCGCACGGCCTCCCACGTCGTCCCTACGATTCCGACGACGAGGGTTAGAACCACGAGCGCCGCGGCGACGGCCGAGGCCCGGTTGCGCTCGATGAATTTCGCGGCGCGGTAGGTGAAGGTGTCCGGGCGCGCGGAGACGGGCAAGCCTTCGAGGTGGCGGCGTATGTCCTCGGACAGAAGCTCGACCGAGCCGTAGCGGCGCGCAGGCTCTTTACGCAGCGCGAGCAGCACGATGTTGTCCACGTCGCCGCGCAGTTGCCGGCGCAGGCCCGCCCCCGTGGGCCTGGTCGGACGGTGCGCGCCCGGCTCGGTCGTCGTCTGCCCCGCGAGCGCGCTCGGGCGTTGCGGCTCCTCCTCGCAGACGACGCGCGCCATCTCGTCCGCGCGGCGGCCTTCGAAGTCGTAAGGCCGCCGGCCCGTCAGCAACTCGTAGAGCACGACGCCGAGGCTGTACACGTCACTCGCCGTGGTGATGCGAAGCCCCTTCACCTGCTCCGGGCTCGCGTAGGCGGGGGTCATCGCCTCGTGCTGCGTCAAGGTCTGCGTGGCTGCCGGGTCGTCGTCGGGCGTGAGCAGTTTGGCGATGCCGAAGTCGAGCAGCTTCCCCGTGCCGACGC
>CAXTSK010000807.1:0-2242 GCA_964246655.1 uncultured Pyrinomonadaceae bacterium | reverse complement strand
CCTCATCGAGCGCGGCATCCGCGAGAACCCGCGAGAGTGGCGGCTCTACCAACACCTCGGTTACATACACTGGCAGGCGGGGCGCTTCCGCGAGGCGAGCGAGGCTTACGAGGCGGGCGCGCGGCTGCCGGGCGCGCCGGACTGGATGGACATGATGGCCGCGCAGATGCACGTGCAGGGCGGCAGCCGCGCCGTCGCGCGCGAGATGTACAAGAGGATGTACGAGGGCGCCGCGGACGAGCAGGTCAGGGCATTCGCCGTCACGCGACTGGCGCAGCTCGAATCGCTCGAAGAGCGCGACCGGATACGACAAGCCCTCGCCGACTTCCGCGCGCGCGCCAGTCGCTGTCCCGCCGACTGGCGCGAGGTCGCGCCGCTGCTCCGCAACGCAAAGTTGAGACTGTCGGCCGCGGGCGCGCCGCTCGACCCGTTCGACGTGCCTTACGTACTCGACGCGACGGCGTGCGATGTTGCCTTGGGCGAGGGCTCGAAGATTCCGAAGGAGCGTAAACCGTGAACCGTAAACCGTGACAAGATTAAAGCCCTTCCCTCTTGTCACGGTTTACGGTTCACGATTCACGAGGATTTCAAGATGACACCGGCTGTCGAGATCGACAAACTGACGAAGGACTACGAGGTCGGCTTCCTGCGCAAGCGCAAGGTGCGCGCGCTCGATGGGCTCTCGCTCACGGTCGCGCGCGGCGAAATCTTCGGCTTCCTCGGCGCCAACGGCGCGGGCAAGACGACGACTCTGAAGCTCCTCATGCGCCTGATGAGCCCGACCTCCGGCAACGCGCGCATCCTCGGCCGCGACATCGGCGACACGTCGATGCACTCGGAGATCGGCTACCTGCCCGAGCACCCATACTTCTACGACTACCTGACGGCGCGCGAGCTGCTGGAATACTGCGCCGAACTGTTCGGCTATCGCGCCGCCGAGCGCAAGCGCCGCGCCTCCGATCTGCTCGCCCGCGTGCGTCTGGACGAGAAGTCCTGGGACAAGCAGCTCCGCAAATTTTCTAAAGGCATGTTGCAACGCGTCGGACTCGCCCAGGCGCTCGTCAACGACCCGGCGGTCGTCTTCCTCGACGAGCCGATGTCGGGGCTCGACCCCGTCGGCCGCCGCGAGGTGCGCGACCTCATCGCGTCTTTGCGCACGACGGGCACCACCGTCTTCTTGTGCTCGCACATCCTCTCCGACGTGGAAGTGCTCTGTGACCGCGCGGCCGTGCTGCGCAAAGGGCGGCTCGCGCACATCGGCCGGCTCGAAGAACTGCGCGGCGCGGGCGGCGCGCGTCCGATGGAAGTCGTCGTCTCGGCGGCAGATTCCGCCCGTCTCGAAGCGGCGCTCGCGCAACTCGGCTCCGCACGTCTGACGACGACGCCCGGCGGCGCGCGCGTCGAGGTGCCGACGGAGGCCGAGGTTGACGAAGTGCTCCGCGCCCTCCGCGCCACCGGCGCACGCCTCGTCGCCGTCCAGCCCGTCGGCAATCCGTTGGAAGAATTGTTCGTGGATGAGAAGTAGACAGTAGACAGTAGAAATACGAAGCGGCGCGTCTTAACCTTTAGGCCAGACGCGCCGCCTGTTTTTCTACTGTCTACTGTCTACTTATTTAAACCTCACGCCCGTCAGTTCGAGCTTCAACTGCGCGGGGCGGTTGTCAGAGGGGAAGTTGAGGCCGATGGCGGGCGAGGCGGTCTTGTTCGTCTCAATCTCTTCTTCGGTGACGTAGGTGCGCTCGCGGATGACGTTCCCCTTGAGGTCGAGCCCCGCGGCGTGGAACTCAAGACCATTGACCGTGCGCCCCGTGAAGTTGCGCACCGTCGGCTTCATCGTCACGACGTAGTTGCCGAGCGCGTTCGCGCCGATGGTCGCGTTCTCGTCAGGGTCGAAGTCGACGATGAGCTTGTTGCCGGGCCAGTCCGTCGCGCCGGGGCGGACGGCGCCCGCCAGCCGCTCCTCGCCCGGCTTCTGCGTCGGCCGCGTTGCCAGGTACCCGAGCCCGCCGATGAGCAGCAACGCGAGCACGCCCACGCCCGCGTAAATCATCAAGTGCGACTTGTCGCGCTCCACGCGCCTCTCGCCGAAGCTTGCCATCGGCACCGGGCTCGGCGCCTCAACGGGCGTCGTCACAATTGGTTTATCCCGTTCGTCCATGTGCATCCCTCCCTCAGACGGCGCGCAGGCGGCGCGGCGGCCCACCGGCCTGCGCGCGCGGCGCGACGAGTGAGCCGGTGCCGG
>CAXTSK010000806.1:0-2243 GCA_964246655.1 uncultured Pyrinomonadaceae bacterium | reverse complement strand
TCGCCACGCTCAAGAAGGGGCTCGACGAGACGAAGGCCGCCGACGACGCGAAGGCCGCCGAAGTGGCCGCCGCCGCGTCGATGAAGCCGGCCGACGTGGTCAAGAACTACGGCGCGGCCGTCGTCAAGATCGACGTGGCGTGGAAGCTCGTCTCGCAGCAAGGCAACGGTCTGGTCTACCACCAGTACACGATGTACAACGGGCGGCCGGCCGCGCTCTACGTCCGCGTCGCCAACGGCTCCATCGAGCCGTACCTGACCTACAATTCGAACAGCCTGAACGTCGGCATCGGCGGGCGCCACACCGGCTCGGGCTTCGCGGTCTCCTCGGACGGCTTCATCCTGACGAACCGCCACGTCGCGGCCGCGTGGGAGTCGTCCTACCAGTTCCCGCCGTCGGCCGACAACGGCATCCTCGTCCAGACGGGGCCGGACGGCAAGATGACGCCGGTCGCGGCCGTGCCGCAGGCGCCGGCCAACTGGATTCCGTCGCAGTCGAAGCAGGACGGCATCGCCTACGACGGCCGCAACGACCATCTCGACGTGCTCTTCCCCAAGTCGGAGCGCAGGCTTTCGGCCAAGCTCTCGGCCGTCAGCCCGCGCCACGACGTGTCGCTGATTAAGGTGGACAGCCCCGGCACCCTCCCCGCCGTCGAGATCAACGACAACTACGACTCGATCCAGGCGGGCGAGACCTCCATCGTGCTCGGCTACCCGGCCATCTCGGCGCCCGTCTTCGGCATCGTCAAGTCGCAGGACCCGATGAACACCGAGACGAAGGGCATCGAGATTCCCGACCCGACGGTGACGGTCGGCAACATCGGCCGCGTCTACCGCAGCAACGAGGGCAGCGGCGGCCCGTCGGTCGGCGCCGAGAAGACGACCGTCTCGGTCATCGGCGACTCGTACCAGTTGCAAATCAACACGACCGGCTCCGGCAACTCGGGCGGCCCCGTCTTCGACGACCACGGCCGCGTCATCGCCATCTTCTACGCCGGCCTCTCCGACGGCCGCACGGCCGTCACCTTCGCCGTCCCCATCCGCTACGGGCGCGAGCTGATGGGCAAGTAGTCGGGAAGTAGACAGTAGACAGTAGACAGTAGGCTCCGCCCGGCGTAAGTTGGGGATGACAAACGTCGGGTTCGAGCGACGAAGTTCTTCTACCGGCTACTGACTACTGTCTACTGTCTACTTTTTCTTATGGGCCGAGCTTTCGACACCAATCAGACGGTCGGCGAGTACCGCGTCGTGGACTTCCTCGGCGCGGGCGGGATGGGCGAGGTCTATCGCGCGATGCACTCGAAGATCGGGCGCGTCGCGGCCGTCAAGGTTCTGACGGCGCAGGCGGCGCAGTCGAGCGGCTTCGTCCAGCGCTTCTTCAACGAGGGGCGCATCCAGGCCAACCTCAAGCACCCGAACGTCGCCACGCTCTACGACTTCTGCGAGGTGCAGGGCCAGCCCTGCATCATCATGGAGTACGTGGACGGCCAGACGATCTCCGAGCGCATCACGGCCGTCAACGCGCCGCTCCCGCTCTCCGAGACCGTCTACGTCTTCCAGAAGGTCTGCGAGGCCATCGACTACGTCCATCGCCACGGCGTCATCCACCGCGACATCAAGTCGAACAACATCAAGATCAGTTCCGAAGGGGAGGTCAAGCTCCTCGACTTCGGCATCGCCAAGGGGCAGGGCACGCAGCAGCTCACGCAGGTCGGCTCGGTCATCGGCACGCTTCAGTACCTCGCGCCGGAACTCATCCGCGGCGGCGCGGCCGACGCGAGCGGCGACATCTGGGCGCTGGGCGTCCTGCTCTACGAGATGGTCACGGGGCGCGTGCCCTTCGACGCCGACACCGTGGGCGACCTCTGCGACCGCATCGGGCGCGTGCAGTACACGCCGCCCGCGCAGCTCAACCCGAGCGTGCCGCGCGAGGTCGCGGCCGTCATCACGCGCTGCCTACGCAAGAACCCGCAGGAGCGCTACCACACCGCCGGGGAGTTGTTCGCCGACGCGCGCAAGCTCTCGGCCACCGTCTCGAAGCCCGGCGTCAGCCCGACGGTGAGCGAGGCCGCGAGCGAGTACACCGAGGCGAAGTCGGGCCGGTCGTTCCCGCTGCCTCTCATCCTCGGCGGCGCCGCGGTCGTCGTGCTCGTCTTCGTCGTCGGCATCGGCGGGCTCGTCTTCTTCAGTTCTTCCGGCGACGACGCGCTCGGAGGCGGCGCCGCGGTCTCGGCCAACACGTCG
>CAXTSK010000805.1:0-2262 GCA_964246655.1 uncultured Pyrinomonadaceae bacterium | reverse complement strand
ACGCTCAGAGGCGCGGGCGCGGGCGCCTCGCTCCGAACGAAGAACACGCCGGAGATTAAGGCAACCGGCAGAAGGCAGAAGGCGAAGGGCAGCAGCGAACGACGGAAGCCGCGATGGCTTCCGTCTTCACTGTTGCCTTCTGCCTTTCGAACTCCGACTTTCATGTTTGCAAATCAGGTCAGTACCACCCGCTACCGCGGGTGGTACTGACCTAGTTGTCCGTTTCTTCAATAATCTTCACGTCCGAGCGGAAGCGCCGGTAGTCGGAGAAGCGGAGCGTGGCGCGCGTGCGCGGCTTGCTCGCGCCTTCGACGACGCGCGTCCACTCGGCCGCGACGGGGACGAGCAACGTCTGTTCCGGGTCTTTGAAGCGCTCGCGCCGGAAGTTGACCGCGTAGTCGTTCACCTTGAAGTTGAAGCGGCGCGATTTGCCGACGCGGGCGAAGCCGAGGCTGACGGGGCGCGGGCCTTCGAACTCGAACGGCTCGGCGAGGTGCGACTCGTAGCGGAGCACGTCGAAGGTCTCCGCGTCCACCCAGAGGAAGTTGAGGGTCGGCGCAAAGACGTAGAAGGAGAACCCGACGAGATGCTTCTTCCATTCGACGCGCGGCGGGCCTTCGCCCGGCCGCAGGATGCGTATGCGGTATGCCCTTCGGCCTTCGAGCGTCTCCTCGCCTTCGAGCGAGAACTGAAACTCCTTCCGGTGCTTCGGCAGGAGGAAGACGAGCGAGGAGACGTAGGTGCCGGCCGCTTCGTCGCGCTTCCCGGCACGCTTCGCGGGCTTGCCGTCGATGGTACGAATGCGGCGGACAATCTTCGGGTAGTAGTCGTCCTCTTCGTCCGACAAAGCCTCGCGCGCGACGATGGTGTCGAAGACGAACTCCTTCGACTTCTTCGCCGTCATCTCCTCGCGCAACTCCTCCTGTCTGAGCGTCTCGCTGAAGGCGATGCGGAACAGCTCCGCCTGATACTTCTCGACGCCCTCGCCGACCTTGTCGAGGATGCGCTCCAGACGCTCGTCGCGCGCGGGCGTCGGCCCCGGCTCCTGCGCGCGTGAGGTCGCACACGCCAGCAGCGCGAGCGCGAGTAGAAGAACACTCCGCGGATACTTCATTACTTCTCAGGCTTGCAACTGCGGCTCGGCGGCGGGCTCCGGCGTTGGCTCAGCGGGTGCGGGCTCGACGGCCGCCGCGGTCATGCCCGTCTCGGGCGGTGTGACGCGCGCGAGCGCGCCGAGCGTGACGACCCAGCCGACGAGCGTCAGCAGGAACGTCAGCGCGAGGCGCAGGCCGAAGAGCAGAAGCTCCGACCAGCCGTTCGTGAAGGACGTGCGCGTGTAGAGAACGAAGTAGGGCATCATCCCGAAGAGGAAAAGCCCGACGACGTAGACGAGCACCGACCGCGGCGCGAACGCGCGGCCCACGACGCGGTGCAGACCCTTCAGCGTCACCTTCAGCCCCACGCGCGCCGCCGACAGCCACAGGTGCGCCGCCGCGAGCGGCAGCAACACGCCCAGCAGCAACAGCCACGAAGACGACAGCAATGCTTCCTGCCAGTGCAGCGGCACCGGTCTCTCGCCGCTCATGACGCCCGCGTAGTGCGTCGGCTCGTCTACCTTCGGCAGCCACCCTTCCAGCTTGTAGAGCAGGTAGACGAAGAGCGCGGCGAAGAGCGCGACGGGCACGGCCAGCAGCAGCACCTTCAACCAATCGCGCGTCGTGCGCCGCGAGCAGCAGCAGCCCGCGCCAGTTGCGGAACAGGTCGCGCGTGGAAGCCCCGAGGGCGGCAAATGACTCTTTAATCATCGTCGTCTTTCCTTGTCAGCCTCGGCGCTCACTTGTCGAGGATGGTCAGTCCGGCCGTGGCCGAGTTGGCGCGCACGTCGGGCTCGTACATGCGCTCGACGCGCGCGGGCGCGGCGCGGAACTGGCCGGGCACCTGCACGCGCATCGCGTACTGGAACTGCGCCTTGCCGTCGAAGTGGTCGAGGAAGATGACGGCGCGGTTGTCGCGGAACTCGCGCTGGCTGTACCAGTCGCTCCAACCCTTCTCCGAGTAAGTAAGGTTGATGCCGCCCACCTCTTCGACCTGCTCGCAGCCGGCCGGGATCGGGTCTTCAATCATCAGGTAGTGCGCGGCCTCGCCCTCCAACGCCAGGCGCGAGACGATGGTGTCGCCCGAGTGGACCTCGCCCGAGAGCGGCTCCACCTCCCCCCCCCACCCCCCCCCCCCCCTCACGGCCACCAACCACCCCCTCTTACA
>CAXTSK010000804.1:0-2276 GCA_964246655.1 uncultured Pyrinomonadaceae bacterium | reverse complement strand
GCGCGCAGGCGCTCCGCCAGCCGCCGCGTCTCCGACGCCAGCTCCGCGTCCGGCACGACGCGGTTGACCATACCCAGCTCAAGCGCGCGGCGCGCGTCAACCGCGTCGCCTAAGAAGAACATCTCGCACGCGATGTTCGCCGGCACCGCGCGCGGCAGGAAGAACGAGCCGCCCCAGTCAGGGTGCAGGCCCACCTTCACGAACGACTGGCTGAAGGTCGCCGACTCGGCCGCGACGCGGATGTCCGACGCCAACACGAGGTTGAAGCCCGCGCCGTACGCAGGCCCGTTGACGGCCGCGACCACCGGCTTCAACATCTGCCGCATCGCCGTCAGCACGCGCCTACCCGCGCCGAGCAGCCGGCGTAACTCCTCCATCTCGCCGCGCTCCATCAACTCGCTCATGCGCGCCACGTCGGCGCCCGTGCAGAAGGCGCGCCCCGCGCCCGTCAGGACGACGACGCGCACCTCCGGGTCGCTCCCCGCGTGTTCCAGAGCCTCAGCCAGGTCGCGCCGCATGTGTCCCGCGAACGCGTTCAGCTTCTCCGGCCGGTTCAGCGTGATCGTCACGATCCCGCCTTCGAATTCGACCTTGATGTTTTCGTACATGTGTTGTGTCGTGATAAGTGATGAGTGATAAGTGATGAGAAAAGGCATTGACTCTTTCTTATCACTTATCACTCATCACTTATCACTTGCCTTTAAAAATTGGTTTGCGCTTCTCGACGTATGCGCTCAGGCCCTCACGGGCGTCTTCGGATTGGAAGAGCTGTTGTTGGAGTTCGCGTTCGAGTGCGAGGCCGTACTCGAAGGGAATTTCGGCGCCGGACTGGACGCTGCGCTTGATGCGGCCGACGGCGAGCGCGGCGCGGCCCGGGGCGGTGAAGCGGCGCGCGTAGGCCATCACCTGCTCTCTGAACGAGTCGGCCGTGTCGGCCTCGAAGAGCTGGTTGACGAGGCCGAGTTCCGCGCCGCGCTCGAAGTCGAACAGCTCGCCCGCGGCCATTAGCTCAATCGCGCGCGACTTGCCGACGAAGCGCGCGAGCCGTTGCGTCCCGCCCGTGCCCGGCAGCACGCCCAGACTCACCTCGGGCAGCCCCATCTTGCCCGCGCCCTTGCGCGCGACGCGGATGTCCGCGGCGAGCGCGACCTCCAACCCGCCCCCGACGCAGTGACCGCCCACGGCCGCGACGACGAGCTTCGGCGTCTGCTCCAAACGCGACAGCGTCTCGTTGGCGTGGAGGCAGAAGTAGTATTTGAAGGTGGGCGTCATCTCCGTCAACATCGAGATGTTCGCGCCCGCGCAGAAGAACTTCTCGCCCGCGCCCGTGATGACGATGACGTGGACGGCGTCGTCCATCCGCGCGCGTAAGACGGCCGCGTCGAGCTGCCGCATCATCTCGTAGGTGTACGTGTTCGCGGGCGGGTCGTCGAGCGTCAGGACGGCCACGCCCTCCGCTGCCTCGTAACGCACGAGGACTCGCCCGGCCCCTTCGGCGGCCTTAGCTTCCGCTTCTGCCATAAGCTTTCAGACTCCGTGTTGTAGGAATGTTAAGTGCGGTCGATTTAGACGCGAACAATCATGGCCGCGCCCCGCGTGCGAGTCAAGCGCGCTTGACATAGGCGGCGGGCGGCGCTTAGGTTGGCTGCGTCCCGCCAGACACCGAGGAGGCGCATCCGTTCTGGTGAGCGGCGCGGTCTTCAAAACCGTCCGCGCGCCTGTGAGAGCAGGCGTGGGTGGGTTCGATTCCCACACGCCTCCGCCAATAATAAAGTGAGCAGTGAGCTGTGAGCAGTAAGCAGTTTGAAGGACTGCGTACCGTCCGCACCTGACCGACCACTGCTCACTGCTTACCGCTCACTGCTCACTTATGAAAGAGTGGATCGCGCTGAACATGACGCCGGGCGTGGGGCCGCGTGCGGCCGCGCGTCTGTTGGAGAGGTTCGGGTCGGCCGAGGGCGTCTTCGGGGCGCTGCGGTCGGAGTTGGATCGGCTGCGCCTGAGGCCGGAGGCGGTCGAGTCCATCGCACTGCGCGACCGGATGGGGGCGGCGGCCGTGGAGCTTGAGCGCGTCCGCGCACTCCAAGGCGCAGACGTGCTGGCGTTGGACGACGGCGCGTACCCGGCGCTGCTGCGCGAGATTCCCGACCCGCCCGTCACGCTCTACGTGCGGGGCGAGTGGCGCGCGTGCCTTGAGGCGCCGTGCGGGGGCGTGGTCTGATCGCGGAGGTGTTCGACGTACGGGCAGAACGGGGCCGCACAACTCGCGCGCGAGT
>CAXTSK010000803.1:0-2279 GCA_964246655.1 uncultured Pyrinomonadaceae bacterium | reverse complement strand
ACTCGTCGGGCCAGCGCCCGTGCTCGTCGAAGTACGCGCGGGCCGCGTCCTCAGCGGCTCGGTCCTCGTCGCCGCGGGCGATGACGACGACGATCCCGGCGACCATGCCGAGCGCGCCGATGATGCTGATGATCGCGAGGCCGACCATCACGTAACGCACGCCGAAGGCGCCGCCCCAGAAGTACGACTGGTCGATGGAAGCCTTCGGGAAGAACGGCAGGTTGAAGCGGTAGAAGCCGTAGGTGCCGAGCTTGAGCAGGATGCCCGCGAGGATGACGGAGCCGGCCGTCGGCGCCTCGACGTGCGCGTCCGGGAGCCAAGTATGGAACGGCCACATCGGCACCTTGATGGCGAAGCCGATGGCGAAGGCGAAGAAGAGTAAGACCTGCATCGTCCCCATCGGGATGGCGCTCCCGAGCGCCTGCATGAACATGATATTGAAGGTGCCCGTGCCGCCCTGCTGCGCCAGCGTGAGGCTGTGGTCGAGCATCCCCCGCGCGGCGCCGTTGCCCGCCACGAGCGACTTCGTCGCGTCGGTGATCGCGCCGACGAGCGCGGCGTCCTGCGTCAGGAAGTACATCTTGATGAGCCCGAGCAGGAGCCCCACCGACCCGACCAGCGTGTAGAGGAAGAACTTGATGGCCGCGTAGAGGCGCCGCTCGCCGCCCCAGATGCCGATGAGGAAGTACATCGGAACGAGCGAGACCTCGAAGAAGAGGAAGAAGAGGAAGAGGTCGGCCGCGCAGAAGACGCCGAGCACCGAGGTCTGCAACAGCAGCAGCAGGGCGTAGTACTCCTTCTCGCGCTTCTGGATGTACTCCCACGACGAGAGCGACGCGATCCAGCCCAGCAGCGTGGTCAGCAGAATCAGCAGCACGGCCACGCCGTCGGCCCCCATCTGGTAGCGCGCGCCGACGACCGGAATCCACTCCGCGTCTTCGAGGAACTGAAACCCGCCCAGGTTCCGGTCGTAGCCAAGGAGCGCGAGTGAAACTACGAAGTCGAGCGCGAACACCGCGGTCGCGAAACGTTTGATCGCGCCCGCATTCTCTTTCTTAAACAGGAAGAGGATGGCGAGCGCGCCGAGCGCGGGGAGCACCGTAATGGCGGTGAGCCAGTGGTCAGAGAGCCAGGGGATGTTCACAATTCCTCCCGAACCGACGATTAGTGCAAGAACTGATTCCGCACGGGCGGACAGGTCTGAATAATTTGAAAGTTCAAATTTGAACTTTCAAATTGCTCTGCCCCTCTTCCCCTCACTTCCAGATGATGGAGGAGATGATGTCGCCGCCGAAGTAGAGGCCGACGGCCGCGACGAGCCCGAGCAGCATCGCGAACGCGTAGTTGGCCGTCACGCCCGTCTGCGCGGCGCGCAGGAGCGGCGACATCAGGAGCTTGATGAAGCCCGCGACGCCGTTGACCGCGCCGTCCACGACGAGCCGGTCGAAGGTGCCCGTGAAGCGGCTCAGCTGGCGCGTGAGCCACGCCGCGCCGTTGACCGCGCCGTCGATGACGCGCGAGTCGGTCGCGTAGACGCCGCGCGCCGCGTCCATCGTCCGCCGCGTAAAGAGCATGCCGTACAGCTCGTCCACCCAGTACTTGTTGAAGCTCGCGCGGTAGAGCGGCCCGAGCCTCTGCGCCCAAAGGCCGGGCAGCTCGGGCTTCCACACGTAGAAGAGGAAGCCGAGCCAGAGGCCGAAGCCCGCGACGACGAGCGAGACGACGATGAAGAACCACTCGGCCGCGGCGTGGCTGCCGCCGAGCATCGACTGGACGGCGTGCGCGAGGTTGAAACGCCCCTCGTCGCCGTAAGGCGTCGCGGCGTGCCCTGCACCCGCACTGTGCTCCGTGTCGCTTTCTGTCCGAAGCGGCGCGGCGTGGCTCCCCTCCTGTTTGACGGCCTCGTGCCCGGCCGTCTGCTTGTCGTGCGACTCAAGCGCGGAGGTCTGCGCGTGCGACTCCTTGCCGAACTCCTTGGTCAAGGGATTCCAGATGATCGGGTCGAGCCAGTTGACGATGTTGAGCTTGCCGCCGACGTGCTCGCCGCCGGTGAACGCCGGGCTGATGCCGAGGAAGCCGCCGAGGGTCGCCAGCACCGCGAGCACCGCCAGCGGCACCCACATCGAAGGCGGCGACTCGTGCGGCAGGACAGAGCCGTGCGGGTGGTGTCCGTGGCCCGCGGGCTCGCCGGGGTCGTGGTGGTCGTGTACGTCGTGGCCGCGCGCGTCCCCGCCGTCGGGCTGCCCCGCGGCGGCGGTCTCCCGCGCGGGCGCCCCGCC
>CAXTSK010000802.1:0-2280 GCA_964246655.1 uncultured Pyrinomonadaceae bacterium | reverse complement strand
AAATACGCGTCGAAGTTCTTCGCGCCGACATGTTCGAACATGCCGACCGACACCACCCGGTCGAACGGCCCGGCCGTACCGCGGTAATCCTTGATGCGGAAACGCACGCGGCCGCTCAGGCCCTCCTCGCCCGCGTCGCTGTCCCGCGCGGGTCTTTCGACGTGGGCGCGTGACCTCGGCGGCGCGCGTTCGGGCTGGCGGCGCATGCGCGGGCACCGCACCTCTCCCGCCGGGCGGCTCGTCTTCTACGACCTCTCGCCCGACTTCCGCGCGGCGGCGGAAGGCGTCGGCGGCCTCTACGGCGGGCAGTTCTCCGAACAGCTCAAAGAGGGCGGCGCGTCCTCTCTGTTCACGCTCGCCCTGCCATGGCCCAGAGTTGACATCGCGCTGACGCGCCTCGTCAGCGACATGTACCTGCGCGCCAACGGCGTCGCGCAGGGCGACCGCCTTGCGATGGCCTCGTCGGTCGAACTGCGCCTGCCGCTCCTCGACCGCCGACTGGTGGAGACGGTCGTCGGCCTGCGGAAGGCGCGTACAGACTTGCGGCTCCCGCCCAAGGCGTGGCTCAGGCGCGCGGTCGAAGGGCTGCTCCCCGAATGGGTTTTGAATCGTCCCAAGCGCGGCTTCGCTCCGCCCGTGGGCGAGTGGCATCGCGCGCTGTTCGCCGCGCACGGCGGGTCTCTGCGCGGCGGGTATCTGGTCGAGTCCGGCGTCCTTAAACCCGAGGGCGCGGACATACTGGCAGGCGGCCCGTTCCCTTCGGGGCTGACGAGCCCGCTTTCTTTCAAGGCGCTCGTACTGGAACAGTGGTGCCGCCGGATGAGCGCCGTGGCGAGTAACGCCGCCCTCGTAACGCGAGAATCAGGGCGGGCCTGTGTGGGAGTGTCTGGTTGAAGGAGAGGCTCAGAGTCGCCATCAACGCGCAGCTCAAGCCGGACGGCGGCATGGGCGGCATCGTCACAGTGCTGCGCGCGCTGGCCGCGCTCGCGCGCCTCGAAGACGGCCCGGAGGAGTACATCTTCATCGGCCCGCACGACGAGTCCGAGTGGCTGCGTTCGCTTCTCCCGCCGGGGCAATCCGTGGTGCGCGGCCCCGTGCCGGTCGAGTGGCGTCCCGACCCGCTGGAACCCTTCAAGCGCGCGCTCGGCCCGTTGCGCCCCACGGCCCGGGGCATCAAGCGGATTCTCAACGCGACCGTCCAGACGGCGCAGTCCGGGGCGGGGCTCACCTCTTTGAAATCTTTAGCGCCCCCTCCGCCGAGGAATTTTTACGAGGGGCTGGGCTGCGACGTGATCCACTTCCCGTTCCAGTCCTACGAGCCCTGCGGGCTGCCGACCGTCTACAATCCGCACGACTTGCAGCACCTCCACCACCCCGAGTTTTTCACCCGGTCGGAAATCAACTGGCGTGAGAATTCGTACCCGGCGGCCTGCCGGGACGCGCACACCGTCGTAGTCGCCTCGGAGTTCGTCAGGCGGGACGTGGTCGAGCGGTACTGCATCGGGCCCCACAAAGTTCAGGTCATCCCGTGGGCCCCGCCGCCACTACCGGAATCCTCCGGCGCGGATGAGTTCTCTACGCTCATCAGAAAGTACGGACTGAGTGCGCGGCCGTTCGCCCTCTACCCGGCGATGCTCTGGGAGCACAAGAATCACGTCCGACTCCTCGAAGCGCTGGCCCGCCTGCGCGACCGCGACCGGCTGGAGATACCTTTCATCTGCACGGGTCATGAGACCGACTTCTGGCCGCGCGTCGAGCGCCGGATGAATGAGTTGGGGCTCGGCGGGCAGGTGAAGTTTCTGGGCCTGATTCCGCGCGAGGAGTTGAGCGCTCTTTACCGAGCCACACAGTTCGTCTTCATCCCGACGCTGTTCGAGGCCGCGAGCGCGCCCCTGTTCGAGGCGTGGCAGCACGGCGCCCCCGTGGCCTGCTCGTCGGTCACGTCACTGCCCGAACAGGCGGCAGGCGCGGCCCTGCTCTTCGACCCGTTCGACGTTGAGGCCGTGGCCCGCGCGCTCGCCCGCATGGCGACGGAAGAAGGGTTGCGCGACGAGTTGAAGCGGCTGGGCGCGCGCCGCCTCGACGACTTCAGCCTCGAACGCACGGCGAAGGCTTACAGGGCCGTCTACCGGCGGGCCGCCGGGCTCGGGCTCGGCGAAGAGGATCGCCGGCTCCTCGGTTGGGACTGGATGAGCGGCCGCGCATCGACTAAAGACTAAGGGGATTCAAAGAAGAACATGAGCAGACACGGGCTGGCAAAACTCATCATCATCATTACGG
>CAXTSK010000801.1:0-2281 GCA_964246655.1 uncultured Pyrinomonadaceae bacterium | reverse complement strand
CCCCCCATTCAAAACTTTCAACTTTCACCTTGAAATTTGCAACTCTTATGATGAAACAGATGAAGAGACTTTTCGGGACGGCCGGGATGCGCGGGGAGGCCGGTCGGTTCCCGCTCGACGCGGCGACGGTGCGCTCGGCGGGGCGTTCGCTGGCGCGGCACCTGGCGGAGACGTTGGGTCGCGCGCCGCGCGTCGTGACGGGGCGCGACACGCGCGAGTCGGGCGCGTGGATTGAGAAAGCCTTCCTCGAAGGCGCGCTCGCGGGCGGGGCGGCCGAGGCGGTGTCGGCGGGCGTCATCACGACGCCGGGCGTGGCCTATCTCGCGCGCACGCTCCCGGCCGACGCGGGCGTCGTCATCAGCGCCTCGCACAACCCTTATCACGACAACGGCATTAAGATTTTCGCCCCCACGGGCCGCAAGCTCGAAGACGCGACCGAGCGCCTCATCGAGTCGGACATCTACGCCGAGTTCGAAGAGGGCGCCGCCGCCGCTCCCGTGAAGTTTGATGAGAGTGATGCGGAAGGCAATCGGAAAGGAGCAGAGGAAGCGGCGGCGTGTGCGGACGAGCTGCGTGCCCTCTACCTCGAATACCTGGGCGGCGAGGTGGCGGCCGGGCTCGGCCTCGAAGGTCTGACCGTCGTCGTTGACTGCGCCAACGGCGCGGCCTCGGAACTCGCGCCGTCACTGCTCAAGCGGCTCGGCGCGCGCGTCGTCTCGACCTTCGACTCCCCGGACGGGCGCAACATCAACCGCGAGTGCGGCTCGCTCCACACGGACGTTCTGCGCGGGCGCGTCGTCGAGGAGGGCGCGCACCTCGGCGTCGCTTACGACGGCGACGCCGACCGCGCGCTCTTCGTGGACGGGCGGGGGGAACTCGTTGACGGCGACGCGACGCTCTGGGTGCTGGCGAAAGGGATGCAGGAGCGCGGCGAGCTTGAGGGCGCGCGCGTCGTCGCCACAGTGATGAGTAACATCGGGTTGGAGATCGCCCTGCGCTCGCGCGGGATCGAGCTGCTGCGGACGGACGTGGGCGACAAGTACGTGCTCGAAAAGCTCCTGGAGACAAACGCCAGTCTCGGCGGCGAGCAGTCGGGGCACATCATCTTCCCGCGCCTGAGCCTCGCGGGCGACGGGATGTTGACGACGCTCAACCTGCTGCGCGCCGTCGTCGAGTCGGGGCGCAGCCTGGGGGAGTTGACCGAGGGCTTCCGTCGCTACCCGCAGGTGCTCGTCAACGTGCGCGTGCGCGAGAAGGTGCCGTTCGAGGAGGTCGAAGAGGTGGCGCGTGCGTCGCGCGAGGCGCGCGAGCGGCTGGGCGAGGGCGGGCGGCTGCTCCTGCGCTACTCTGGGACGGAGCCGCTGGCGCGCGTCATGATCGAGGGGCAGAGTCAGGAGGAGATCGACGCGCTGGCCGAGGGGCTCGCCGCCGTCATCCGCCGCAGCCTCGGCGGGGGCTAAATCTTACCGTCGTGAAGATTTTACTCGCAGGTCAATGTAAGAGTTACACGGGCGCCGATTTTTACTTTCAGGGGTTTGAAGGCGGCAAGGCAAAATCCCGGGAAAAATGCGGACTTTTGAATGTTCGGGCGCAGCGATTTCATGGCATGCACATTGCGATAGGGAGTGCGGGGCAAGAGAGACGGTTGGTGGATCCTCCGTCTCAGTGGTTGCTGGGGTGAGGACAGTAACCACGCATTAAGAGGGCGCGGCATTCCCCAAGTTTGCCGCGCCCTCTGTTATTTTCTCCAGCGGACAGTTCAGACCCTACGGCTTTCATCCTTCTTATCTTCAGCACCTCGCCCCGCCACGGCGCGCCTGCTACAATCCGGCCGAACTTTCAGACCAACCAGACGGCCCGCGCTTCTCGGCGGAAGATGAACCCGAGCGATTACCGACGCGACTACGCAGCCTACTCCGCGGCGGCCGAGCGCGCGCTCTTCGAGCACCACGCCGGCCTGAGCGCGCGCCTCGAACTGCGCCCGGCGGAGGAGCGCTACGCCGACCTCTGGACGCGCGAGGCGGTCGAAGTTTTGCGCCGCGCCTTTGAAGAGACGCCCGCGCAGTTCGAGACGGACGGCGGGGGCCGGCGCGCGCTCGCCGGCGCGGCCACGTTGAAGTACGCCGAGTCGCGCACGCTTGAAGTCTCGGAGGAGTTGAGGCGGTGCGCCGAGTCGGGCAGGTTCGAATGGGACGGGGCGCGCGTGGCCGCGTCGAACGTGCCGGGGCTCCTCGCCGCCGCGCGCGACGCCGACCTGATCGTCACGTCCGGCGGCGTCTCG
>CAXTSK010000800.1:0-2283 GCA_964246655.1 uncultured Pyrinomonadaceae bacterium | reverse complement strand
TACAAGACCTCAGAGTTCGCCAAGACTGGGTCGGCACTAATCCCCGCGGGGTCGCCCGGGCGCGGCTCCGCGCACGTCGTCCGTCAAGACCTCGTCAACAACGACCTGCTCTTCGTCGGGACGGAGTTTGGACTGTGGGTCTCGGTTGACGGCGGGCAGCGCTGGGCGCAGTACAAGGGCGGCGACCTCCCCAGCGTGGCCGTGCGCGACCTCGCCATCCACCCGCGCGACAACGACCTCGTCATCGCCACGCACGGCCGCGGCATCTGGATCGTGGACGACATCACGCCCCTGCGCGCGCTCACGCCGGGCGCGCTCGCGAAGGACGCCTTCTTCATCGAGGGCCGCCCCACGGTGCAGTCGATCACGGGCGGCGGCGGCTGGCCCAACGGCGACGCCGAGTTCACCGGCCCCAATGCGGAGGGCGACGCTGTCATCACTTACTATCAGCGGCGGCGCCACATCTTCGGCGATTTGAAGATCGAGGTCTTCGACCCGGAGGGCAAGCTCCTCAAAGTCATCCCGAGCAGTAAGCGGCGGGGCTTGAGCCGCGTGACGTGGTCGATGCGGCTCGACCCGCCGAAGGTGCCGCCCGCGGCGACGGCCGCCTTCGGCGCCGCCTACGGCCCGCGAGTTCTGCCGGGCACCTACACGGTGAAGATGACGAAGGACAAGGAGGTCTATACGACCCAGCTCAAAGTCGCGCCCGATCCGCGCGCGACGCACACGGCCGAAGACCGCCGGCAGCAGTTCGACCTCGCCATGAAGCTGCACCGCCAGCTCGGCGAGATGTCGTTCGCCGTGGACAAGATCAACTTGCTGCGGCTCGCGCTCGACGACCGCGCGTCGAAGCTGGCCGATGGCGACCCTTTGCGCAAGCGCCTGCAAGACGCGTCGTGGCAGGTGGACGAGCTGCGCAAGAAGATCGTCGCCACCAAGGAGGGCGGCGCCATCACCGGCGAGGAGCGCCTGCGCGAGTTCATGACGGAGCTGTACTCCAACATCATCTTCTACGAAGGCCGCCCCTCGCAGACGCAAATCGAGCGCACCGACGCCCTCGCCCGCGAGCTGTCCGACGTGGTCAAAGACTTCGACGCGTGGACTTCGAAGGAGCTTTCCGGCCTCAACACAGAGCTGTCGGCGAAGAAGCTTGAGCCGTTAAAGACAATCTCCCGCGAGGAGTGGGAGAAGGTCAGCGCCCGGCCCACGTCCGGGCCTTCGCCCTCCGCGATGAGGCGCGACCGCGACGAGTTCTAAAGCGGTTCACCACAGAGACACAGAGACACGGCTTGAAGCGATATTGTCTTCAAGCCGTGTCTCTGTGTCTCTGTGGTTATTTCCGTCCTAACAACTCCTTCACCGCCGCGTCGAGCTGCGAGTCCTTGTCCATATAACTTTCACCAAACTGCCGTTCGACGGGCACGTCCACGGGGCGGGGGTTGCGCTCCATGTTGACGCCTTCGGCCGTCTCGATGCGGATGAAGGGGAGGCGGAGGATCGTCCCGTCGAGGAGTTGTACGTCCGAGGTGTAGATGATCCAGCCCGCCGTCGGCTCGCCCACGACCTTGCCGAGCTTCAAGCTCCGGTAGCCTTCGGCGAAGTCCTCTGCGTCGGAGAGCGAGTACTGGTCTGTGACGAGCACCGTCGGCAGCTCAAGCGCGCGCTGGCCGAGGAAGGGCCGCGCCGGGGCCGCGGTGAACCCGCGCGGCGTCATGCGCATGTAGCTGCGGCGCGCCAGCACGTCGATGGCGTAGACGTTGACGAAGCCGCCGTTGTTGTGGCGCACGTCAACCACCACACCCTCCTTCGACTGGTTCTCCGCGTCGAGGTCTACGTAGAGCTGCGAGAGCGCGCCCGCCGACATGTCGTACATGTGCACGTAGCCGAGGCGTCCGCCGCTCGCGCGCTCGACGTAGGCGCGCCGCTCCTCAACCCACTTGCGGTAGCGCAGCCCCTTCTCCGTGTTGACGTTGACCGGCCTCACGTCTAACTCTTTCCTGTCCGCGCCGTCGGCCGAAGCGGCGATGGCGAGCGCGACGCGGCGGCCGACCTTGTAGTTGAGCAGCTCGTCGAGGTTCGAGCGCGCGGCGAGCGCGCGGCCGTCAACGGCGATGACGTACTCGCCCGCCTTCACCGCGCGCGTCCGGTCGGGCGCCGACGCGTCGCGCGCGAGCGCCGCCGGGTTGCAGCTTACGAAGGCGATCCGCGGCACGCCCGCGGCAGCGAGCGGTCCCATCTGCGCCGCGGCGCCATTCCAGGGCGGGTCGAGCACGACGGCGGAGG
>CAXTSK010000799.1:0-2291 GCA_964246655.1 uncultured Pyrinomonadaceae bacterium | reverse complement strand
GTGCGGCGGCGCGTGCGGCGCGCGAGGCTGGCCGCCGCACCGTCCGCCGCATGACGGGTGGCCTGCTGGCGGGAGTCGTCGTCGTCCTCTTCGGCGTGCTCATGATGACCCTGCCGGGCAATGGCTTCCAGGTACTCGGGCTCTTCTCGGCGCTCATCGGCCTCGTCTTCGCGCTCGTGTGCCTCCTCTCGACGTTGCGCAGGATGAACGACGCCGACGCCGAGCCCCTGCCGCACGCGCTCGACCAAGCGGCGCCCGACACCGGCCGCCTCCTCCACGAGCAGACCTTCGAACACGTCCCGACCAGCGTCACCGACCACACGACCGAACTGCTCAACGTCGAACTCAAAGAGAAGAAGTCGTGAGACTAGAGCGGTCTTCATTCGAGTGTCTCTGTGTTCAACGCCTCTCGGCTATCCGCACACGCAAACTGCTATAAACATCCCGGTTTTGCCTAACACGCCCACGCTCGTTACACTACACCGCGCATGTCAAAGATTCGCGTACTCTCCGACCACGTCGCCAACCAGATCGCCGCGGGCGAGGTGGTCGAGCGCCCCGCCTCTGTCGCCAAGGAACTCGTCGAGAACTCCATCGACGCCGGCGCGCGCCGCGTCGAGGTGGACGGGGAGGCCGGCGGCCGCCGCCTCCTGCGCGTCTCGGACGACGGCGAGGGCATGACGCGCGACGACGCCGTGCTCGCCTTCGAGCGCCACGCCACCTCGAAGATCACTTCGACGGAAGACCTCGAACGCGTCTCGACGCTCGGCTTCCGCGGCGAAGCGCTCGCCTCCATCGCCTCGGTCGCGCGCGTCGAACTGGTCACCCAACAGGAAGGCGAGACGGAAGGGACGCGCGTGCTCATCGAAGGCGGACGCATGCGCGACGTGGCCCCCGCGGCCAGACCGAAGGGCACGACCATCAGCGCCCGCGACCTCTTCTTCAACGTCCCCGCGCGCCGCAAGTTCCTCCGCTCCGAAGCGACCGAGAGCTTCCACCTGACGAACCTCGACACGCCCTACGCGCTCGCGCACCCCGAGATCAGCTTCGCGCTCACGAACAACGGGCGCGAAGTCCTGCGCGCCGCGCCGGCCGAGAACCTGCGCGAGCGCGCCTACCAGATTTTCGGAGACGACTTTATCGAGAGCCTGCTCGCGGTCGCGGGAGGCCGTGAGGGCGTCGGGCGCGTCTCCGGCTTCATCTCCGCCCCGCGCGCGCGGCGCACGACGCGCGACGCGCAATACCTCTTCGTCAACGGCCGCTACGTCCGCGACCGCCTCGTCGCGCGCGCTCTCACCGAAGGCTACCGCTCCGTGCTCCCGCACGGCGTCTACCCTTCGGCGCTGCTCTTCCTCGAAGTCCCGCCCGAAGAGGTGGACGTGAACGTCCACCCCGCGAAGACCGAAGTGCGCTTCCGTCGCGCGTCGGCAGTCGCCGACGCCGTGCGCGAGTCCGTGCGCGCCGCGCTCTACGCGGGCGGCTACCTCCGCGACGACGCGAGCTTCGCGGTTGATATTAACGGGAACGAGTTCGTCGCCGACGGCTTCAGTGAAGTTGAAGGCTCAAGCCCGAACGTCATCGAGCCCGCGCCCGTCTCCTCCTTCATGAGCGACACCGCGTCGAACGTTCGACTCGACGTTGTGGAAGATCCGGCGGCCGTGCAGGAGTCAATCGAGTTCGGTTGGACGCCCGCGCCCGAAGAGTCGCCTTGGAAGCGTGAAGCATCGGACGAAAGGCCAAGTCCCTCGCCGTCCGCACTCGACGCCGTCGCGCACAGCGCCGGACTCGCTCCTCGGGTTGAAGACGAGAGCGCCGCCGCCCTTCGTCAAGAGGAAGGCAGACCGCATCACCCTCATCAAGAGGAAAGGGAAGGGCGAGCCGCGGTCACGCTGCCGCCGCTCAACTCCGCGGCCGGCATCGTGCGCGGAGTCGCGCCCGAACAGCTCACGCCGGACATACGGCCGCTCGGCCAACTCGAAGAGAGCTACATCCTCGCCACCGACGCCGAGGGGCTCCTGCTCATCGACCAGCACGCGGCGCACGAGCGCGTCCTCTTCGACAAGTACCGCCGCCTCGAAGAGTCGCGCCGCCCCGAGTCGCAGTCGCTCCTCGTCCCCGAGACCTTCGACCTCACCCCCGCGCAGGCCGCCGCCTTCGACGAAGTCTCCGAGGAACTCGAAGGCATCGGCTTTTCGCTCACGCGCCTCTCGGGCCGCACCGTCGCCGTGCGCGCCGTGCCCGCCGACCTCCCGCCCGCGGAGGCGCGCAACCTGCTCGCCGAAATCCTCGAC
>CAXTSK010000798.1:0-2295 GCA_964246655.1 uncultured Pyrinomonadaceae bacterium | reverse complement strand
CCTCGATGGCCTCGCCGCTCGTCGCGGGCCTCGGGGCGCTGGTGCGCGCGGCCGCGCCCTCGATGACCGCCGACCTGGTCAAGGATCGCATCCGCGAGACGAGCGACCGCCCCGAGCCCGAGCAGCCCGTCAAGCGGCGCGTCAACGCTTCCAAAGCCGTCACCTCGCTCGTCAACTTCAACGTCAACCCCATCGACGACACGGGCAGCTTCGTGCGCCAGCAGTACCTCGACTTCTTCAACCGCGCGCCCGACGCGTCCGGCTACGACTTCTGGTCGAACGAGATCGCGCAGTGCGGCGCCGACGCCGCGTGCGTGCAGTACCGGCGCACGAACACCTCGGGCGCCTTCTTCGTCTCCATCGAGTTCCGCGACACTGGCTACTTCGTCTACCGCCTGCACAAGGCGGCCTTCGGCGACATCTCGCCAGCGCGGCCCGTGCCCGTGCGCTTCGAGGAGTTCATGCCCGACACGCAGCGCATCGGCGAGCGCGTCGTCGTCAACTCCAACGGTTGGGAGCAGAGGCTCGCCGCCAATCGCGACGCCTTCGTGCTCGACTTCGTCACGCGCACGACCGACCCGTCGGGGCGCAACTTCGCCACGAAGTTCCCCACGGGCACGAGCGCCGCGGCGATAGTCGATCAGCTCTTCCAGAACGCGGGCGTCACCCCGCTCGCGGCCGAGCGCCAGGCGCTCATCGACGAGTTGTCGGTCAACCCCGACTCGCCCGCCTTGCGCGCGAGCGTACTCCGCAAAGTGGCCGACAGCCCCTCGCTCGTCCGGCAGGAGTTCATGAAGGCGTTCGTGCTGATGCAGTACTTCGGTTATTTGAGAAGGAATCCGGACGACGCGCCGGAGCAGAATCGCGACTTCGCGGGCTACAACCACTGGCTCGGCAAGCTTCAGGAGAACAACGGCGACTTCCACAGCGCCGAGATGGTGCGCGCCTTCATCGAGTCGATTGAATACCGCCAGCGCTTCCGCGGGTAGGTTCGGTAAAAAAAATCACGCGGCGCGTATTTTCTCGAACCCCGGCCGCACTGTTCGCGTGTAAGACGGGACGCCTAACGCGGAACGTCGAAGAGCAAGGGGGAAGTTTTCAAAGCATCTGTCGGGGCTTTTCCGTCACGGGGAGAACGGGAGTCCCGCCAGTCGGGCGGCGTGGTCGCAAGGCCACGCCGCCCAATTTTTTAGTAGGCAGTAGGCAGAGGGCAGTAGGCAGTTCAGACAAAAAGGTGCCTGAAAGAATCCGGGGAGGCGAGTTGCGAATCTCGCCTCCCCGGATTCCTTTATCTACTTTGTCTACCGCCTAACTGCCTACTGCCCTCTGCCTACTGCCTACTACTTCGCGCCGTACTTCTTGAACCACGCTTGCAGGCGTTGCCAGCCGTCGGCGGCGGCCTCCTTGTTGTAGGAGGGGCGGTAGTCCGCGTGGAAGCCGTGGCCGGCTTCGGGGTAGACGATGATCTCGGACGTGCGGGCGGCCTTCGACTTCGACTTGCTCAAAGCCGCGCGCATCCGTTCGACCGACTCGACCGGGATGCCCTGATCCTTCGCGCCGTAGAGCCCGAGCACCGGCGCGTGCAACTCGTCAACCAGGTCAATCGGCTGCTTCGGCGTCAGAGGGTTGGGCGGCTGACTGGGGTTGGCGACGAGGCGGCCGTACCACGCGACGCCCGCGTCCACCTCCTTGCTGTGCGCCGAATACAGCCACACGATGCGGCCGCCCCAGCAGAAGCCCGTGATGCCGACGCGCTTCCCGTCCGACTTGCCCGTCGCGCGGGCGTAGGCGACGGTCGAGTCGAGGTCGGCCATCACCTGCTCGTCCGGCACGCGCCCGACGACCTTCATCACGTCCTCCATCTTGAGCTGCGTCGTGTCGCCCTGCCGGTTGTAGAGCGAAGGCGCGACGGCCAGGTAGCCGAGCTTGGCGAAGCGGCGGCACACGTCCTTGATGTGCTCGTGGATGCCGAAGATCTCCTGCACCACGAGGGCGACCGGAAAGTTCTTGCCCTTCGCGGGCATCGCGCGGTAGCCCGGCATCTCGCCGTCGCGCACGCGGATTTTCACGTCGCCCGCTTCGAGCCCCTCGGCGTCAGTCGTAATCACCGTCTGCGCCGCGATGGGCTGCACGGCCAGCGCGAACCCAGCGGCCAAAGAGCCCGCGATGAAGCCGCGCCTTGAGACCTCCTCCGGCAACAGTCCGACAAATTCGTCGTGCATCTCTCTGAACGTCCTTTCCGAAAGTGGGATGGCGCTACTCTAACGCAACCCCGCCCCCACCGGAAGACCGCCC
>CAXTSK010000797.1:0-2299 GCA_964246655.1 uncultured Pyrinomonadaceae bacterium | reverse complement strand
GAAAAGTTAGGTTTAGTTCCTTTCGGTCGGGATGTGCCGGGGAGACTTTTGGTGGCACGTCGATTGAACTAGGGAGGGCCAGATCGTTGACAGGTTTCGTGAGTGACGCGGCCTTGAACTCTTAAGTTCGGCTCTCACAGCCGGACGCGAAACCTGCCAACGGTCCCAAGTTCTTTTGAAGAAGGGCGGCTCCCGTTCCCTAGCACACGTTCCCAAGCGTGGCGGGGCCGAAAGGAAGAAAAGAAATGTTACGTCGAATCACAGCTTGCGCAATTCTCCTGGCACTCTTCAGCGTTTATCTCACCCCGCTCGCCGCCAACGCGGCCGCGGCTGCGCCGAAGAAGAACGCTAAGCGTTCATCCAAGCTTGCCCCCGAGTTCGAAGCCGCCGGCGCCGCCGGCGACCTCGTTCGCGTCATCATCCAGACCAAGGGCCGCCCGACGGCCGCCCAAGCCGATGCCGTCGCCTCCAAGGGCGGTAAGAAGGGGCGCGACTTCGAGGCGCTCGACGCCACGACGGCGCTCGTGCCCCGCGGTCAGCTCGCCTCTCTGGCCTCGCGCGAGGACGTGGACTACATCTCGCCCGACCGCCTGGTCGGCGCACAGATGGCCGTCACCCGCGAGGCCACCGGCGCGGCGCTCGCGCAGGCCGGCATCCAGAACGGCCCCGGCCTCACCGGCAAGGGCGTCGGCATCGCCATCGTCGACAGCGGCATCTCCTCAGCTCACCCCGACTTTCAGACCAAGAACGGCAAGTCGCGCATCGCGGCCGCCATCGACTTCACCGGCAACGGCACCGTCGTCCGCAACAAGGGGCTCCGCCACGCCGCCGGCCACCTGCTGGGCGACGGCATCCTCCTGGCCGACGGCGTCAGCACCGACCGCGAGGGGCACGGCACGGGCGTGGCGAGCGTCGCAGGCGGCAACGGCGCCGCCTCGAAGGGTTACGGCTCGAACTTCGCCGGCATTGCCCCTGAGGCCAGCCTCATCGACCTCAAGGTGCTCGACGACAACGGCGTGGGCACGACCAGCTCGGTGATCGGCGCCATCAACTGGGCCATCCTCAATCAGAAGCGCTTCAACATCCGCGTGATGAACCTCTCCCTGGGCGCCCCGGCGCGCGAGTCCTACCACACCGACCCGCTCTGCAAGGCGGTCGAGCGCGCCGTCCTCGCGGGCATCGTCGTCGTCGCCGCCGCCGGCAACGACGGCCGCAACGACAAGATCATTGGCCACAACCCGGACGGCAGCCCCATCTACCAGCCGGTCTTCGGCGCCATCCACAGCCCCGGCAACAGCCCCTACGCGATCACGGTCGGCGCCACCGACACGCACGGCACCGTCCGCCGCTCCGACGACACCATCGCGCAGTTCTCCTCGAAAGGCCCGACGGCCTTCGATCACCTGATGAAGCCCGAGCTGGTCGCGCCCGGCCGCGGCATCGTCGCAGCGATGTCGCAGGAGAACCCGCAGACGGCCATCGCGCGCCCCGACCGCGTCGCGGTGCCGACGGGCGCCGGCGCTCTCCAGCGCGCTTACTACACCTACTATGGCACGTCCTTCTCGGCGCCGGTCGTTAGCGGCACCGTGGCGCTGATGCTCGAAGCCAACAAGTCGCTCACGCCCGCGCTGGTGAAGGCGACGCTGATGAAGACTGCGAACGCGCTGTCCGACTCGCTCTTCGCGTCGAAGGCGGCGAGCGCGCTGTCGCAGGGCGTCGGCCAGGTCAACGCGGCGGCGGCGGTCGAACTGGCTGGCGCGTTCGTGCCCAACGCCGACAAGCTGAAGGCCGGCGAGCAGGTGCTCCGCCGCAACGCGACGGTGGGTGGCACGTTCAAAATCGGCGGCGAAAGGGTCGCCAGCACGAACCGCGTGCTCTACGCCGACGGCGTGCTCTTCAACAAGAAGCCCGTCCTCACCGACGGCATTCAGCTCAGCAACGGCATCCTGCTCGCCGACGGGATTCTGCTCGCCGACGGCATGATCTTCGGTAGCGGCATCCTCCTCGCCGACGGCATCCTGTTGGCCGATGGGATTCTGCTTGCCGACGGCATCCTGTTGGCTGACGGGATTCTGCTCGCCGACGGCATCCTCCTGAGCGACGCCATCATCTTCGGCGATGGCATACAGTTGGCAGACGTCATCCTGCTCGACGAAGTCATACTGATGGCCGCCGGCCTACAGCTCGCCGATGGCATCCTCCTCGCCGACGGCATCCTGTCGGACGACTTCAAGAGCCTGTAAGGGAAGATTCCAACGCCTGGGGTAGGCGAGAAGGGGAAGGGCGACTCTCAATTGAG
>CAXTSK010000796.1:0-2300 GCA_964246655.1 uncultured Pyrinomonadaceae bacterium | reverse complement strand
TTGGCAAGTGGCGCCGTCGTCAATCATCTCAACACCCGCCGTGCGCTACGTCTGCCGACAGTCGCTGTGCGTTCTTTCTACTGTCTACTTATTACTGTCTACTGACTACTATGAAAAACCTCCGCACTGCCGTCGTCGGCGTCGGCCACCTGGGCCGGCAGCACGCGCGGATACACGCGGCTCTGGCCGCCGAGGGCAAGTCCGAGTTCGCCGCCGTCTGCGACACGAATGAAGAGACCGCGCGCGCCGTCGCCGAAGAGCGCGGCGTGCGTTGGACGACCGACTGGCGCACTCTCGTCGGCGAGGTTGACGCGGTGAGCCTCGCCACCCCGACCGAGTCGCACGCGGAGATCGCCTGCGCGCTGTTGGAAGCGGGCGTCCACGTCCTCGTCGAAAAACCCATCTCGCGCACGCTCGAAGAGGCCGACCTGATGATTGCGGCCGCCGCGCGTGGACGCGCGACGCTCATGGTCGGGCACCTCGAACGCTTCAACCCTGCGCTCGTCGCCTTGAAGCCTCACGTCAAACGTCCCGTCTACTTCGAGATTCACCGCGTCGGGCAGTTCACCGCGCGCTCGCTCGACATCGACGTGGTGCTCGACCTCATGATTCACGACCTCGACATCGTGCTCTGGCTTGTCGGCCACGACGTTGAAGTGACGGACGTGCGCGGGGTGGGCTTGCCCGTGCTGACGAACCGCGTGGACGCGGCCAACGCGCGCATCGAGTTCGCCACCGGCGCGGTCGCCAACATCACCGCCTCGCGCGTCGGCACCGAGAAGATTCGCAAGATGCGTTTCTTCCAGCCGTACGACTACGTCGCCGTCGATTACGCCACACGCTACGCCTCCATCAGCAGCCTCGCGCCGCCCAGTTCCACGGGGTCGTGGCCCGGCGTGCAGGTCAGAAATCTCGACATCATCGACGTGGAGCCGCTACGCACGGAGATCGACCTCTTCCTCGAAGCGGCGCGCGACAAAAGGCCCGCGCCCGTCACGGGCGAAGAGGGACGCAGCGCGCTCGCGCTCGCCGAACGCCTGCTCGCACGCATCCACGAACACCCCATCATCGCCGGCATGAAGATGCAGTTTTGATGACAGCCACCGACGCCAACCCTTCCCAACCAATCTCCGACATGCTCGCCGAGCGCATTGAGGCGGGCGACTTCCCTTCGGCCGTCTACGTCGTCGCCGAGGCGGGGCGCGTACGTTTCGCCGACGCGCTGGGCGACGCGGTGCGCGAACCGGAGGTTCGCCGGGCCACGCTCGGCACCGTCTACGACCTCGCGTCTCTGACGAAGCCGCTGGTGACGGGGATGTTGCTCGCGCTGCTCGTCGAGCGCGGCGCGGTCGGCCTGGACGCGCCGGTCGCCGAATATCTCGACGAGTTTGGTGTCGATGACAAGCGCGCGGTCACAGTCCGACACTTGCTCACGCACACGTCGGGACTGCCCGCGTGGCAGCCGCTCTACCTTTCGACGGGCGGCGACCGCGACCGCGTGTTGGAGACTATCGCCGCGCAGCCGCTCGAACAGCCGCCGGGCGTGCGCGTCGTCTACAGCGACCTCGGCTTCGTCACGCTAGGGCTGCTCGCGCAACGAGTCACGAACACTCGACTCGCAGACCTCGCGCGCCGCGAAATCTTCGACCCGCTCGGACTCAAGCGCACCTTTTTCAATCCCGAACAGACGATTCAGACCGAGGTCGCCGCGTCCGAGTCGGGCGGGAACGCCTACGAGCGCAGCATGTGCGAAACGCAAGCCGGAGCAGATCAAGCGCAGTGGCGCGAGCGAACTATCTGGGGCGAGGTGCACGACGGCAACGCCTACTTCCTCGGCGGCGCGGCCGGGCACGCCGGCCTCTTCTCCGACGCGCGCGAGACGCTTCAACTCGCCTCGCAGTTCCTCCCGCGCACGACGAGCCTGCTCAACCCGGAGACCTGCCGCCTCTTCAGTCAGAACATGACCGGCGGGCTCAACGAAGCGCGCTCCTTCGCGTGGCAGCTCGCGGCGACGCCCGAGTCCACGGCCGGGCCGCGCCTGCCGCCCGAAGCCTTCGGTCATCTCGGCTTCACCGGCACGAGCTGCTGGCTCGACCCGACGGCCGAGCGCGTCTTCATCCTCCTCACCAACCGCACGCACGCGCGCACGCTCCCGTTCGTCAACATCAACGGCATCCGCCGCCGCTTTCACACCCTCGCCATCGAAGCGTTGGAGTCGCAGGACACAGAGACGCGGGGGGGGGGGGGCGCGCCCGGCCGGGGGGGGTTAGTGCAGCGCAGGGGAGGGGGGGGCGGGGGTG
>CAXTSK010000795.1:0-2308 GCA_964246655.1 uncultured Pyrinomonadaceae bacterium | reverse complement strand
CGTGAGCGCGCGCCGCTCGTCCTCGACCGCGCCCGTCGCCTCGGCCGCGTCGGCCAGACGTTCGAGCGCGGAGCGCAGCTTCGCCTCGTCGTGCATCGACGAGTAGCAGCGCACGAGCAGGCGGTGCGCCTCCATCTGCTCGGGGTTGCGCGTGAGCACTTCCTGAAGCAGTTCCGCGAGCACCGCCTCCTGCCGCGCGGCCAGCGCGGGCTCCGAGACGTATTCGAGCAGACGCGCGGCGTCGTCGGGGACGCCCTGCCGTAGGTAGAGCCGCGCCACGTCGAAGAGGAGCATGAAGCTCGAAGGGTCGCGGCTGACGAGTTCGTGCGTCGCGGCCTCTGCGCGCTGTGCGTCTTCGGCGTCCACGTAGGCGCGCGCGAGCATGGCGCGGACTTCGAGGTCGCCCGGCCGCTCCTTGACGGCGCGCTCTAAGACTTCGGCCGCGTCGTCGGCCGTTCCCAAAGCCGCGTGCGCCGAGAGCATCCCGTGCAGCGCGGCGTGCGAGGCGGGGCGCAGCACGAGCGCCTTGTTGAAGGCGTCGAGCGCGGGCTCGAACTCCTTGCGCGCGGCGAGGCGCGCGCCGGCTTCCGTGTAAGCCTCGGCGGCGAGGTCGGGCAAATTCTCGTTGGCGAAGCTCGCGGCGAGGCGAAGGCGAACATCGGTGTTCGAAGGGTCGAGGTCGGCGATGCGGCGCAGCACGTCGAGCGCGTCGCGCGACTTGCCCGAACGCGCGAGCACCTCGGCCGCGATGAGGTATTGCCGGCGCGCGTCCACCAACAGCCCCTGCTGCTCGTAGAGCGAGGCGAGCGCGAGCGCCGTGTGCTGGTCTTCCCCGGCAAAGCGCGTCAGCTTCTTGTACATCGCGACGGCTTTGAGCGTGAAGCCCTGTCCGCGATAATGCTCGGCGACGCGGCTGTAGCAAGCGGCGGCCTCGGCCCGCTTGTCGATGCGCGCGTAGAGGTCGCCGAGCGTGTTGAGCGCGTTGAAGTCGCCCGCGTCGTGATCGACGATGCGGGTGTACTCCTGTATGGCCGACGGGATCTTGCCCGAGGCAAGGTACTTCTCAGCCGCACGGATGGCTTTTGCCTTGTCGAAACCCATCAGGGATATTGTAACGGTCTGCGGAAGTGGACTGAAGCGACGCGAGGGCGGACAGAGCAGCGACAGGGTGCTTTCCAGGCCCGGCGGTAAACTTACTTGTCCACGGCTCTTATGTGCCCCTGCCTCCGGGGACGGGCAATTTTGTACGTTAGCACCCGCACGCGAAGGGTGTCAACCAACTCCTTCCGTAAGGATTTATGCCCATAAACACGGATGAAAACGCGGGCGCGGCGGTGACCGTCGAGCCTCCGCCCGGCGCGCCGGAGGCCGCTTCGGGCAGGGTCGCGCGCGCGTCGCAGGTGCTCGGGCTGGCGGGCTTCGCGCTCTACGCGCTGGCTGCGCCGCACTCCATCGCCGTCTCGTGGATAGGGCTCTCGTTCGCCGTCCTCGGCTGGCTCGCGCGGAGTCTGTCGACGCGGAGTTTGGGACTGAGGCGCACGCCGCTCGACCTGCCGCTCTGGCTCTTCTTCGGCTGGACTGCGTTGTCGTGCTTCCTTTCTGAAGAGCCGCGCGTGAGCGTGCCGAAGCTGATCAACGTCAGCACGCTCCTCATGTTCTACCTCACGCAGGCGCTCGTCACGCGCAGGGCGTCGGTGCTGCTCGCGGCGCTCATGATTCTTTCCGGCTCGGCGGGCGCGCTGTGGGGCGCGGGCGAGCTGGCCGTCGGGCGCGGCGTCGTCGTGAGAGGCTTGAGCGTTGACAGCCCGCTGCGACGCTCGACCCCGCTGCGCGAGGGCGACGCCGTGTGGCGCGTGAACGGGGGGCGCGTCTCCTCGGTCGAAGAGATTGACGAGGCCATCCGCCGGACGCCCGCGGGCGAGCGCGTTAAGTTAAGCGTCGTCTCGCGCGGCGAGCACGTCGAGTGGCCGGGCGCGGTCGTCGGCGAAGAGCTGCGCGCCGTCCCCTCGCCCTCCGGCATCACCGAAGGCGGCGGGCGCACGCACAGCTTCCGCGCCTCGGGCTGGACGCGCCATTACGAGACCTTCGCCGAAGTCTTGCAGCTCATCGCGCAGCTCGCCCTCGGCTTCGCGCTGGCCGGGTGGCTCCGTGAAAGGGAGAAGGGACTCGGAGAGTCTTCGGATGAAGACCGTCGGGTACGCCTTCGCGTCTGGCTCGCGGGTGTAGCCTTCGCGGTGCTCGCGTTGGGGATTGCGCTGACGGCGATGAGGACGACGCTCGTCGCCTTCGCCTTCGGCGCGTGCGTGCT
>CAXTSK010000794.1:0-2313 GCA_964246655.1 uncultured Pyrinomonadaceae bacterium | reverse complement strand
CACACCGCAGCAAGGACGACGGCCTTCCTTTTTCAACTCATGACTCGGATTAACTTATGACTGACACCGAAGACTTCCGCCGCCGGCTGCCCGCGCCGCTGCCGGTGCGACCGCTGAATCTGCCCGAGCCCGCCGAGACGCAGCTCGCCAACGGCCTGCGCGTCGTCGTCGTCGAGCAGCGGCGGCTCCCGCTCGTCAGCTTCCGCCTCGCCTTCCGCTCGGGCGACTCGTCCGACCCTTTAGACCTGCCCGGCCTGATCGACGTGATGACGGACATGCTGGTCGAGGGCACGGAGTCGCGCGCCTCGCGCCAGATCGCCGAGGAGGTCGCGCGCTACGGCGCGACGCTGATGGCCGGCGCCTCCTCGGACTATCTGACCGTCGCCGCCTCCTCGCTCGCGGCCTACGCCGGCGAGGTGCTCGAACTCCTCGCCGACGTGACGCTGCGCCCCGTCTTCCCCGAAGGCGAGCTTGCGCTCGCCAAGGCCAACGCGCAGCAGAACCTCATCGCGCAGCGCGCGCAGCCCTCGTTCTTAGCCTCCGAGGCCGTCGCGCGCGTCCTCTTCGGCCAGCACCCTTACGCCGTCGTCGCCTCCACGCCCGAGTCCATCGACGCCATCAGCCGCGACCACGTCGTCCGACATCACCGTCAGCTTATCGTGCCGAACAACGCCGTGCTGCTCGTCGTCGGCGACGTAGACCGCGCGCACGTCGTCGCGCAGGTCGAGAAGCTCTTCGGCGACTGGGCGCAGGGCGAAGTCCAGGCGCCGCAGTTCCCCGCCCCGCCCGAGCGCGCCGAGCGCGTCGCCTACCTCGTAGACCGGCCGGGCTCCGCGCAGACCAACATCCTCGTCGCCAACACGGCTATCAAGCGCACAGACCCCGACTACTTCCATACGCTCGTCATGCACACCATCCTCGGCGGCAACGCCTCGGCGCGGCTCTTCATGAACCTGCGCGAGGAGAAGGGCTACACCTACGGCGCCTACTCGCAGTTCGACGCGCGGCGCCTCGCCGGCTCCTTCCGCGCGACGACCGAGGTGCGAAGCGAGGTGACGGGCGTCTCTTTGAAAGAGATCTTTTACGAGCTGGAACGCATCCGCGACGAGGACGTGTCGGACAAGGAGCTTTCGGACGCGAAGACCTACCTCACGGGCATCTTCCCCATCCGGCTTGAGACGCAGGAGGGGCTCGTCGATCAGCTCGTGCAGATGCGCGTGCACGACCTCGCGCCCGACTACCTTCAGACGTACCGCGACAACATCCAGCGCGTGACGAAGGAGGACGTGCGCCGCGCCGCGCGCCGCAACGTGACGCCCGACCGCGCGGCCGTGGTCGTCGTCGGCGACGGCGCGCAGATACGCGAGCAGGTCGCGCCCTACGTCACGCGCGTCGAGGAGTTCGTCGGGGCGCGCGGCGGCGCGGCGGGCGCGTGAGTTTTCGACCGCACGACTTTCATCAAACTTAACATCCGACAGGGGGAGATAACTTTATGAATCTGGTTGGGACATGGAATCTTGAGGTGGCGACGCCCTTCGGCAGGCACCCGGCGACGCTCGTCTTCGAGGGCACGGGTGGCGCGCTCACCGCACACATCACTTCGCGGCTCGGCGACGCGCCGCTCGAATCGCTTACCGTCACCCACGACGGCTTCGACGCGCGCGTCACGATGGACTTTCAGGGCAAACCCTACGCCGCCTCCATCAAGGGGCAGGTTGAGAATAACGACGAAATCAACGGCACCATCAAAGTCAGCCTCCCCATCGCGCCCGCCATCAAGTACACCGGCACGCGCGCGGGATAAAGCTGGGTGTTGGGTTTCAGGTGTTGGATAAGAACCGGGTTTCACCCAACACCCAACACCTGAAACCCAACCCCCTTCCCCATTGCCGCCGCGGCTCAATCTGAGTATGATTCCAACGCCGATGCTACACTACGTCACTCCACACTTCCGGCCGCTCGACTCCCGCGCGAACCTGTTCGCGGACTAGCCGGCACTCTCCTCTTTCGTCCCTTCACCTCGCAAGCCAAAGTCGTACCCGCCCTCGCTGAACACAAGGAGGAGATTCGTCATGTCCGCCATCACCGAAGTTAAGAGACCAGAGATCAAGACCGAGCTGCCCGGCCCGAAAGGTAAGGAGATCGTCGAGGCCGACGCCCGCTACGTCAACCCGGCCTACCCGCGCCCCGCCTACAAGCTCGTCGTCGAGCGCGGCGAAGGCGTCTGGGTCGAGGACGTGGACGGCAACACGTTCCTCGACTGCAACGCCGGGGTCGCCGTCTGCTCGACGGGCCACTGCCACCCCGAGGTCG
>CAXTSK010000793.1:0-2314 GCA_964246655.1 uncultured Pyrinomonadaceae bacterium | reverse complement strand
GAGGTACGGGCCGGCGTCGCGCACCACGCGCGCGGGCCGGTTGAAGGCCGGGTCGATGACGACGACCAGCGTCTCGCCCATCGCGCGCGAGGCGGCGACGGCCAGCACCTCGGCCGGGTCGCGATTGCCCCACTGCGCCTCGCTCCCGCCGAAGAAGGCCGCGAAACTCGCCGCCAGCTCGTCGGCCAACGTCGGCCGCGTCCCGCGCTCGACCCTCACGACGAGGTAGCGCCGCCCCGCCAGACGTTGTGCGCTCGCGAGGACGTGCGAATCTTCTACGCCCTGCCGCAGGCGCTCCGATCCGGCCAGCGCGCCGAAGACGGCCAGCGTGTGGCTCTTGCCCACGCCGCGCGCGCCTGCGAGAGCGCGCGCCGCGCCCTTCCCGCCGGACAGCTCGGCCAAAGCGTCGAGCCAGCGCGAAAGGAGGTCGGAAGTAACGTCCGTGAAGCGGTAGGCGGCCAGCGCCTGCGCGGGGTCTTCGGCGAAGTTCCCGACCTGCTCGAACGACTGCGGCTCGACCAGATCCTTGATCTTATCCTGTATCCGTTTCATGCGCTCCCGGCGGGAAAAAGGCGGTAATATTCGGGCCGGTTCCTCGGCGAATGAGGAAGAAGGGGCACCATCGAATCTAGCACGCGGCGCGCGGACGTTGCAATCAATAAGTTTTTTCTCACGCGCGCGCGCCTGCTGCTATAATCCTGCCCGAGTCTCCTCCACAGAAAGGCCGGCACGGGCTGCCCCGTTGTCCCCGAACCGAAGCCTAAGCGGACACAACCTGGGGCGCGCCCCGCTGCATCATAGATTCGCGCCTTTCCGGGTTCCCTTTACGACGGCCGTCCGATTCAACCCTCAAGAAGTCGCCCGCGCGGGCGGCCGAGTCGGACGCGGAACAGCTACGGGCGCGCGAGGGCTCCGCCGAAGAGGTTCGACTTCCTTCCGGCCGCAGACTGAAGACAAGATTTTTTGGAGGCACACGTGATGCACTACAGATTCTCCCGTTCGCTCGTGGCGCTCGGGCTCATCTCCAGCCTCTGGGCGGGCTCCATCGGCGCCGTGGCCGCGCCTTTGCGCCGCCAGGACGCACAGAAGCCTGCGGCCGCCAAGCAGGACTCGGCCGCCAAGGATAAGAAGGACAAGAAGGGCGGCGACGACGACGCCAAGGACGAGCAGGTCGCCTCGACGCAGCCCGCCCCGTCCGGCACGGGCCGGCCGCTCTCCGAGAAGGAAGACCCGCGCCTCATCGGCAAGCGCAACATCAACAAGGGCATCCTCATCCCGAAGCTCGCCGGCGGCATCGACAAGGAGGTCTCGCAGGGGCGCCAGCTCGCCGCGCAGGTTGACCGCGAGGCCAAGTTCATCGACGACCCGGTCATCACCGAGTACATCAACCGCGTCGGCCAGAACATCGTCCTCCACTCCGATTCGAAGATTCCCTTCACGATTAAGGTCATCGACTCCGACGAGGTCAACGCCTTCGCCCTGCCGGGCGGCTTCTTCTACGTCAACAAGGGGCTGATCCTCGCGGCCGACAACGAGGCCGAGGTCGCGGGCGTCATGGCGCACGAGATCGCGCACGTCGCCGCGCGCCACGCGATGGAGAATCAGGCCAAGGGCATGCTGGCCGAGATCGGCCTGCTCGCCGGCTCGATCTTCCTCGGCGGCCTGGGCGGCATGCTCATCAATCAGGGCGCGCAGTTCGGAGCCCTCCTCGGCTTCATGAAGTTCAACCGCAGCGCCGAGGCGGAGGCCGACATGCTCGGCGTCGAGTACATGTGGGCGGCCGGGTACGACCCGAACGCGATGTCCACGATGTTCGAGAAGCTGGCGGCCAAGAACAAGAAGAAGCCCGGCACCTTCTCGAAGCTCTTCGAGACGCACCCGCAGTCGGTTGACCGCATGAACGCCACGCGCGAGCTGGTCGCGCGCTTCCCCGACAAGGAGGAGTACGTGCTTTCGACCTCGGAATTCCAGCGCGTGAAGAACCGCCTGCTCAGGCTCTCGAACGCGCGCGCCTCTTCCGCGGGCGACATCTCCCCCGGCGACGACGGCGCCCCGGGCCGCCCGACCCTCAAGCGCCGCTCGCCCGCCGCGGACGACACCGGCACCCCGGCCGAGGGGACGACGCCCGAGAAGAAGGACGGCGCGCCGCAGCTCAAGAAGCGCACCGACGACCAGCAGCAGACCCCGCCCGAGTAGACACTTCGGCGCGAAGGCCATTAGAAAGGCCGGAGAAGGCTCTCAGGTTCGACCAGACCTGAGAGCCTTCGGCTTGAGGGAGAGGGTTGAACCGGGCAAAAAAAGCGCTGCTCGTCGC
>CAXTSK010000792.1:0-2317 GCA_964246655.1 uncultured Pyrinomonadaceae bacterium | reverse complement strand
GGCGGGGCCGCTGCCCGAGGTGCTCGGGACGGTCAACGGCGTGAAGATCACGCGCGCCGACCTCAACCCGCAGGTGCAGCAGCGGGTGGCGCAGCTCCAGGCGGAGGTCGTCGAGGCGCGCAAGCGAGAGCTTGACCTACAGATCAACAGCATCCTCCTCGAAGCCGAGGCGAAGAAGCGCAACACGACGACCGCCAAGCTGGTCGAGGCCGAAATCCTCAAAAAGACGGTCGTGCCGACCGTAGCCGAGGCCGAAGCCTACTTCAACAAGAACAAGGCGGCCATCGAGCAGCAGGCCGGCCGCTCCGTCGCCTTCGCCGAGGTCAAAGACAACCTCATCGACTACCTGCGCGAGCAGAAACAGGATGAGCGCGCCGGGCAGTTCGCGCAGACGTTGCGCGCCGGCGGGCAGGTCAAGAAGAACGTCGAGGTCGCCACGCCGCCGGTCACCCCGGCCGACCGCGCGCGCGTCTTCGCCACCGTCAACGGCAAGAACATCACCTCCGCCGACATCGAGGACGCGCTCGTCCCGCTCGTCGCCAGCGTGCAGGAGCAGGTCTACCTGCTGCGCAAGGGCGACGTGGACATGAAGATCAACGACATCCTCCTCAACGGCGAGGCGCAGAAGCGCGGCGTCACCGCCCGCGCCGTCCTCGACGCCGAGATCAACAACAAGACGCCCGTCGTCACCGAGGCGCAGGCGCAGGACTTCTTCAACAAGAACAAGGAGCGCATCGGCACGGGCGACTTCGCGCAGGTCAAGTACCAGATCATCGAGTACCTTCAGGGCCAGGAGCAGCAGAAGTTGGAGGGCGCCTTCGTCGGGCGCCTGCGCAACGCCGCGAGCGTGCAGACCTTCATCACGCCGCCCGCGCCGCCCGTCTTCCAGATCGCGACCGACGACCAGCCGTCGAAGGGCAAGGCCGACGCCTCGGTCACCGTCGTCGAGTTCACAGACTACCAGTGCCCGTCCTGCGCGGCGACGCAGCCCGTGCTTGAGAAGTTGATCACGGAGTACGGCGACCGCGTCCGCTTCGTCGTCCGCGACTTCCCGCTCCAGATGCATCCGGAAGCGCGCAAGGCGGCCGAGGCCGCCGAGGCCGCGCGCGAGCAGGGCAAGTACTGGGACTTCACTGCCATCCTCTTCCGCAACCAGTCTCAGCTCAAGCCGGAGCAGCTCAAGCAGTACGCGCAGGTGCTCGGGCTCGACCGCGCGAAGTTCGACGCGGCGCTTGAAGACGGCCGCTTCGCCGACAAGGTCGAGCGTGACATGTACGACGGCCAGAGGTTCGGCGTCACCGGCACCCCCACCTTCTTCGTCAACGGCCGCCGCGCCAAGGACATCACCTACGACGGCCTCAAGGCCGCCATCGAGGAGGCCCTCAAAGCCCCGGCCACGCGCTAGAGAGCAGTAGTCAGTAGTCAGTAGGCTCCGCTCGGCGGACATTGAGGATGAGAGCCGGAGGGCTCGCAATCAGCAAGGTTCTTCTACTGACTATTGTCTACTGTTTACTCTCTTCCCGTCCGAGAAAATGGACTTATTCTGAAGAACAGTACCAACCTCACGTGCCCCGTGCGCGTCTAAGACCCGGCCGCAAGCACTCCCGATCCGCAAACCTGGAACTTTAACCCCGCCCGAAGGGAATAAAGAGGTTACGCGGCCGCCCCGCGCCTTTTCCCCCGCGACGTTTGGGAACAATCGGCGCGGCCTGCGCGTAGAAACACTGTCACCGCGGCGGGCCTGCCGGGCCTTCTTTACTCAGACAGACAGTCTTTTTTGTAACTTCTCAACGCGACCCGCGTCTTACAGGCTTATGAGGAATCGAACGATGAGGAAGCCCCTTTTGACCATGCTGGCGCTCGCGCTGGCCCTCTCGGCCGGCGCGTTGGGCGTCGGCGCCCCCGCTCCCGCCCACCACCTCCAAGGCGACGAGGTGGCGGTGGACGCCGCCGCCAAGCAGATCTTCGTTAAGAGCGACGCGGGCGCCGTCGTCATCGTCACGGTAGCCGACTCGACCAAGATCGTGAAGAACCCCCCGGGCGAGACCAAGCTCGACAAGTCAACGCCGTACACGCTGGCCGAGATCGCCGCGGGCGACCGCATCCTCGCGCTCGGCAAGCTCTCGGACGACGGCAAGACCCTGGCGGGGCCGCGCGTCGTCGTCATTAACGCGAAGGCCGAGGTTGAGAAGAAGCGCGAGGCCGAGCGCGCCGAGTGGCAGGCGCGCGGCGTCGTCGGCGTCGGAGACGGCCGCCACCCCCCCCCCCAAAACAACCCCCACCACCCCCCCCCCCCCGGAAGGGCCCAGCCCCGGGG
>CAXTSK010000791.1:0-2324 GCA_964246655.1 uncultured Pyrinomonadaceae bacterium | reverse complement strand
CGAGGAACTGCAAGAGCACGTCGCGGCGCGAGGCGCCGACCGCCTTGCGCACGCCGATCTCGCGGGTGCGCTCGGTCACGCTCACCAGCATGATGTTCATCACGACGATGCCGCCGACGACGAGCGAGATAGCCGCGACGCCGATGGTGACGATGTAGATGTTGGCCGTCGCGGTTTTGTAGAGGTCGATGAAGACGGCCTGCGTCTCTAATGCGAAGCCGTCCTCCTCGTCATGAAAAGTCTTGCCGCGGCGGTTGCGCATGACGTTGCGCACCTGGTCTTCGGCCCCGGCGAGCTGTGCGTCCTCGGTCACCTGCACGAAGACGACGAGCGAGACGCGCGACCCGAACGCCTTCTTGAACGTCGGATAGGGAATCTGCACGAAGTTGTCGCGCGAGAAGCCGAAGATTTTACCCAGACGCTCGGTGACGCCGATGATCTCGTACGAGCGACCCTCGACGCGCACCTGTCTGCCTATCACCTGCTCGGGCGGCGCGCCCGCGAAGAGGTTGTCGAGGATGTCCGGGCCGACGACGGCCACGTCCCGGCCCGCGGCCTCTTCCACGTCCGTCCACGCGCGCCCCGCCACGATGTCCGTGTCCTCGATGGCGAACATCGAGAGCGTCAGGCCGCGGACGCGCACGCCGTCCGAGGACTGGTCGCCAGCCTTGACGATCGCCTGCGCGTTGGCGGCGATGCCCGTGCGCCAGCAGACGGTGCAGAGGCGCGTGACGGCCTCGGCGTCGTCCTCGGTCACGTCCCTGCGCCGGTTGAATTTGATGAAGTCCTCGCGCGAGGTGATGACTTGCGGGCGCTTCGAGACGGTGAAGACGGTCGAGCCCTGCGAAGAGAAGGTGGAGGCGACCGTCTGGTCGAGCCCCTTGATGATGGTGACGACGGCGATGACGGCGGCGACGCCGACCACGACGCCGACGAGCGTCAAGGCCGTCCGCAGCTTGTTCGCGCGCAAGGAGCCGAGCGCGATGCGGAGAGATTCCCAGGTCTTATGAAAGATCGGGGGGAGCCAGTTGCGACGCCCTCGGCGTCGGCGCGTGGGCGTGGGGGCGAAGCCGCGCGGCGCTTCGGCGCTGAGTTCTTCGGTCGGCTCTGTGAGTAGTGCGCTCATCCGTCACTCGGATGCTTGCGGGAGTGTGTGAAAGTCGAAGGGAGGATAAGAGCCACGCCGACTCTCATCCCCCCTCATTTGTCATCCGGCTTCGGCCTTTCGCCTTCTACTTGAGCCGCTCGTCCTTCTCGATGTTGCCGTCGCGAATGTGGATGATGCGGTGCGCGCGGGCGGCGATGTCGTGCTCGTGCGTGACGAGGATGATCGTGTTCCCCAACTCGTGCAGCCGCTCGAAGAGTTCCATGATCTCGTAGCTCGTCTTGGTGTCGAGCGCGCCCGTCGGCTCGTCGGCGAGCAGGATCGACGGGTTGTTGACGAGCGCGCGGGCGATGGCGACCCTCTGGCGCTGGCCGCCCGACAGCTCGTTCGGGCGGTGCGTCATGCGGTCGCCCAGCTCGACGTTCTGCAACGCGCGCTGCGCGCGCTCGTGCCGGTCGGAGGCCGAGACGCCCGCGTAGATGAGCGGCAGTTCGACGTTGTGCAGCGCCGTCGCGCGCGCCAGGAGGTTGAACGTCTGGAAGACGAAGCCGATCTCCTGGTTGCGGATGCGCGCCAGCTCGTCGTCCTCCATCTCCGAGACGAGCTTGCTGTTGATCCAGTAGCGACCCTGGGACGGCGTGTCAAGGCAGCCGATGAGGTTCATCAGCGTCGATTTGCCGGAGCCCGAGGGGCCGATGATGGCGAGGTACTCGCCGCGCTGCACGTCGAATGAGACGCCGCGCAACGCGTGGAGTTCCTCGGTGCCCATCTGGTAGGTGCGCCAGATGTCGCGCATCGAGATGAGCGCGGCGGGCACGCCGTCGTGCGCGAGCAGGTCGCCGCGTTCGAGCGCGTCGGCGTTGACGGCGGCGCCTTCGGCGACGGTCGTCGCTTCGTTTACGGCGTTCGCCTCTTCGGTGGTGGGGCTCTCCATCTCTAAAAGTGCCTCGCTCATTTTTTCTCACCCGCCTTGTCGCCGGGCTTGTTCTGCTGACGCTGCACGGTATCCCCCTCCTTCAGCGTCCGCAGCACGCGGCTCGGGCCGGTGACGACTTCCGACTGGGGCGGGAGCCCGCTCACGATCTCGATGTCCGACTCGCCCGTGATGCCGGTCTCGACGGGGACGAACTTGACCTTCTTGCCTTCGAGCACGAAGACGCCCTTGATGTCTTTCGGCTTCTCGGTCGGCGCGGGCGCCGCGGGGCTCGCGCCCGACCCG
>CAXTSK010000790.1:0-2327 GCA_964246655.1 uncultured Pyrinomonadaceae bacterium | reverse complement strand
GCCGTACGTGTAGAGACTTCCCGCGGGGTGGCAGCAGTCCGCGAAGTCGGGCGCCGAGACGGGCGCGCACTGCCCGAGCGCGTAGCGCGTCAAGTCCGTCACACGAGGGTCGTCGAGCCGCGAGAACGCCGCGGCGTAGTCGGTCGTGTAGACGCCGCCGTCTTCGTCGAGCGCGGCGAGCACCCCCGCGTCGAGCGCGCCGTCCACGGCGGGCTCCGGCCCGAGATCTATCACGTTGAACTGGTTGACGACGACGAAGGTATTCTCCGACATGGCCCGCCTCCTCATAAGCCCTAATACTTCTGACTAAATTGTCGGCGGGTCGCGGAAAATGTTTCCTTACTCTTCGAGGATGCCGCGGGTGCGCAGCAGGTCGCGGAGGTGTTTGATGGCGCGCGTGTGGAGACGGGATATCCAGGACTTGGTGATGCCCTGGCGGGCGGCCAGTTCCGTCATCGAGACGTGTTTGAAGTAGAGCGCGCCGATCAACTCCTGCTCGTCCGCGGAGAGTTCGTGCACCGCGTCCATGACGAGGCGCACCAGCTCGCGCTGCTCAATCTGTTCCATCGAGAGTGCGTGCTGGTCTACGACCTCGGGCACGGCGTCGCTGCCGAGCGAGAGCATGTAGACGGGGATGAGGGCGTCGATTAAAGATTGCGCGTCGGCGATCTCGTCGTCCACGCCCGCCGCCGCGCCGGCCGGCGAGTCGTTCACCGAGTCGTCCAGGGCCGACTGCACCACGTCCGAGGCGTTCGCGACCCAGCGGACGCGCACGCCGCCCGGCCGCGTGAAGTAGCCCATCTCGCGCAGGCCGTCGTAGATGGCGCCCTTGATGCGATAGTGCGCGAAGGTCGAGAAGGCGACGCCGCGCCGCGGGTCGTAGCGCTCGGCCGCCTCGACTAAGCCCACCTCGCCGTACCCCACGAGGTCTGAAAGCTCCACCGACGACGGGAGCGTACGCATGACTTTTATCGCCAGCGCGCGCGCGTACGAGCGGTGCTGCTCGATGAGCGCGTCGCGGTCGAAGGCGGCCGCTGGCAGAGGTGTCGGCTCCTGCATCATGAAAGTCGGGACGCCGGGCTTCGCTTGAGGGACTACGGGGGCTTCGCAGGGATTATAACTTAACGTCTCGAATTATCATGACTTTTCGCGGGACGTTGCTGTAAACTTTCGTCACACAACTTTCTGAGCTGAAAACGAGCCGCGCCCCCACAGCCCGAATCTATATGATTCCGATCACCCAGCCATTCTTAAAAACGATAACGCGCGCCGCGGCGCTCTCGGCGCTCGTCGCCGCGGCGCTCCTGACCGCGGGCTGCGGCCGCCAGTCCGTCGCCACCGTCTCGACCGAGTCCGAGGCCATCGAGATCATCGACGTGCTCCGCGAGAGCGGCTTCGAGGATTTGCAGAAGCACGAGGTCGGCGAGGGCGAGCAGCGGCGCTGGGAGGTCGAGTTGGACGAGGGCTTCTTCGGCGAGGACGAGGGGGCGCACGCGCTCCAACGCCTGCGCGACTACGGGCTGCCGCGGCAGGAGGAGGAGCCCATCCCCGAGGGCGGCTTCGTCACCTCCGAAGCGGTGCAGAAGGCGCAGGAGCGGCGGCGCATCCGCGCCGACATCGAGCGGCAACTGCGTGCGCTGCCCGGCGTGACGGTCGCGCTCGTCACCGTCGTCATGCCGCAAGACCCGACGCTCGAACTCAACCCCTACCCGGCCTCGGCCTCGGTCGTCATCGTCCACAAGGAGCAGACGGCGCCCTTCAACGAGCAGCAGATCCAGAACCTCGTCGCCAAGGGCGTCCCGAAGCTCAAGCCCGAGGACGTGAGCGTGACTATCTCGCAGCAGCAGCCGCGCCCGATCCCGCGCCGCGAGATGAACGCGCGCCGCCTGAACAATCTTCTGCTCTTCGCCTGCGCCGTCGTCATCGCCGGGCTCGGCGTCCTGGTCGCCGCGCTGCTGGTTCAGACGCGCCGCCAGCGCGCGCGCCTCGCGGAGCTGACCGCGGCCGACGACGAGGATGAAGAGGCGGAGACGAACACCGCCGAGAGCGCCGCGGCGCCCGGCACACCGAGCGGCGAGTTAACGGCCGACGCCGCAGCCGCCCGAAGTCGCGAATTGACTTCTTAAAGGCAGGACGTTCTTGAACGCCGAGACCGAGCGCATCGAAGTCCTCCTCGCACTCGCCGACGCCTTCGCCGACGGCGCGGCGGACGAGGCGCGCGAAGGGTTGCTCTCGACGCTCGACGAAGAGACGCGGCACGCCGTGCGCAGGCGCGGCGAATGGCTCGACCGGCTCACGCCCGAGAAGCGCCGCGACTGGCTGCGCCA
>CAXTSK010000789.1:0-2327 GCA_964246655.1 uncultured Pyrinomonadaceae bacterium | reverse complement strand
CGAACTTGACCGAGGTGTAAGGATAGATGCTCCCGAAGACCTGCGCCGCCTGCCCCGCGCCCGTGTCGTAGAAGAGGCCGACGCCGCCGCGCAGCGTCGTCAACTCCGACAGGCGGAAGGCCGCGCCCGCGCGTGGCGCGAAGTCCGCGTACGAAGTCTTCCAAAGGGGCGTCCCCGGCGGCGCGAGCCTCACGGCCGTGAAGTCGTTCGTGAAGGTCGCGAGTTGCGGGGCGCGCCCCGTGCGCTCGGCGGGCGGCGGCGTCAGCTCCCAGCGCACTCCGTAGGTGACGGTCAGGCGCGGCGTCACGCGCCAAGCGTCCTGCGCGAAGGCCGAGAAGTTTTGGAAGAGGGGGAGTCGCGGCTCTGCGTCGGCGGTGACGGTGATGTCGCCGCGCCCGGCGTGTACGTCCATCACGGCGCCGATGGCGTCGAGGGCGCTCGACTCGCCGAAGACGGCCGAGAGGAGGTAGCGCGCGGGCGCGTAGACCGGAGTCAGGCGGCGGTAGTCCGCGCCGAGCTTGAGCTGGTGCGAGCCTCCGACGAGCGAGACGGTGCCGACGACGTTCGTCTGCCGCTGCCGGTTGTCAGCGTTGCGCCCGACGCCGAGGCTCGTGTTGAGCCCGCCCGAGAGGAGCAGCAGGAAGCGCGAGTCTGCGGGGGGCGTGCCCGCGGGCGCGTAGAGTTCGGGCATGAGCGGCGTGGCCCCGCCGAAATCGTCCTGTGTGAACTGCGTCGCGCCCCGCGCGCGGCTCCGGTTGAAGCGCACGTCCGCGCTCACGCGACTTGAGACGGCTTGCGTCGCGCCGAGCGTCAGAGTCTCCGTGTCGAAGGAGGTGTGGCTGAGCGTGTTGAGGCTCTGGCCGCTCTTGCCGAAGACGAAGCCGCGGCCGCGCTGAAGCGCCGCGGACGGCGCGCGGTTGAGGCGGCCGAAGATGACGAGCCGGTCGTTGAGATACGCGTCGAGGCGCAGGCTCGCCGCGTCGAGCCGCGCCGTGTCGGAGTAGCCCGCGGCGAACTCGGCGAGCTGGTTGAAGAACTCTCGCCCGTTCGGCAGGGGGAAGGCCGCGAGGTAGCGGCCGACACCAGCGGGCGCCTCCGCGCGCAGCGCGAGCGAAGGCACCTCCGTGATGACGACCTGCGGCTGCCTGAGCCGCAAGCCCTCGTACGCGGCGAAGAAGAAGAGCCTGTCTTTTAAGATTGGGCCGCCGAGTGCGCCGCCGAAGTCCGACTGGCGCAACTCGGGCTTGCGGAGCCCGCGGCTGTTCAGGAACCAGTCCGACGCGTCGAGCGCGTCGTGGCGGAAGTAGCCGAAGACGTTCCCGCGCAGCTCGTTCGTCCCCGTGCGCGTGACGACCGAGACCTGTGCGCCGGGCAGGCGCCCGAACTCGGGCGCGTAGGTTGAGGTCTGGACGCGGAACTCCTCGACCGCCTCGACCGAGACGAGGCTGTTCGTCCCGCCGAGCGCCGAGAGCGCCGGAAGGCTCCCAGCCGCGGCCTGCCCCGGCGCGCCGCCCGCGCTCACGCCGAAGTTGGCCGAGACGCCGTCCACGGTGAAGTAGTTGGCGTTGGCGCGCTGGCCGTTGACGGAGAACTGCCCCTGCTCGTTGAAGCTCGCGCGCGTCATGACGGCGCCGGGCGCCAGCTCGAAGAGGGTCTGGAAGCTGCGGCCGTTGAGGGGCAGGTTTTCGACGAAGCGCCGGTTGACGACCGTGCTGACCGAGGGCGATTCTTCGAGCGTCAGCACGTCTTCGACCAGGACGTAGGCGCCGACGGCGCCGACCCTCAGACGGACGCGGTAGGCCAGATGGTCGTTGACGCTCAGGACGGCGTCGCGCACCTCGACCGGCGCGAAGCCGTCGCGCTCGACGCGGACGGCGTAAGTGCTCGGCGGGAGGAGTGGGAAGGTGAACTGGCCGTCGCCGTTCGTCTCGACCTGACGCTGCAACCCCGTCGCCGCGTTCGAGACCGTGACGAGCGCGCCGACGATGACCGCGCCCCTCTCGTCCACTACCGTCCCGCTCAACGTCGCCGTCGCCGACTGCCCGAAAGCAGTAGGCAGTAGGCAGTAGGCAGATGGCAGTAGGCAAAAGGCAAAAATAGAAAGGAGGTTCTTCGCGCGGAGCGCGGCCTGCCTACTGCCTACTGCCATCTGCCTACTGCCTACTGTCTTCATCTTCCCGCCCCCCGCGCGATGCGCTCGGCCTTCGCCGCCTCGAACGGCGGAGGGGCTCCGGCGCTCAAGTCGCCGCGCTTCTGGCGCGCGCTCCGCGACGCGGAGTCTCTGGCCGAGCGCATCGCGCGGGGGGGGGGAAGATGCAGACAGTAGG
>CAXTSK010000788.1:0-2329 GCA_964246655.1 uncultured Pyrinomonadaceae bacterium | reverse complement strand
GCGTCAACGCAGCGTCCGTCTTCAAGAGGTGGGCGCCGCCGCAACGCCCACATGTCTCTGCGTCCGGCCAGTTGACGAGTCCGCACTGCTCACACTTCTTAGCGCTCAACTCTTCGCCCGCCTTTGAAAGCGACGCGCCCGCTACAGATACTCCTCGACCTTCTTGACGATCTCGCGGATCTGGAAGGGGCGTCCTTTGACTTTGGAGAAGGGGACGGCGTCAACCAGATACTTGGCGCGGATCATGGTGCAGAGCTGGCCGAGGTTCATCTCGGGGACGATGACGCGCTCGAAGCTGCGGAGCACGTCGCCGAGGTTCGACGGGAAGGGGTTGAGGTGGCGCAGGTGCGCCGACGAGACCGGCTTCCCTTCCGCCCGAAGCTTCTCGACGGCCGACGTGATGGAGCCGTAGGTCGAGCCCCAGCCGAGGACGAGCACTTTGCCCGAGGGGTCGCCGTAGACCTCGACCGGGGGGATGTCCTGCGCGGCGCGGTCAACCTTGGCCTGACGCATCAAGACCATGAAGTGGTGGTTCTCGGGGTCGTAGTTGACGTTGCCGGTCAGGTGTTGCTTCTCGATGCCGCCGATGCGGTGTTCTAAGCCCGGCGTGCCCGGCAGCGCGTATGGACGGGCGAGTGTCTCCTCGTCGCGCGCGTAGGGCATGAAGTTGGCCGGGTCGGTGGCGAACTCGACTTCAATCTTCGGCAGGTCTTCGATCTCGGGGACGAGCCACGGCTCGGCGCCGTTGGCGAGGTAGCCGTCCGAGAGGTAGAAGACTGGCGTCATGTATCGGTAAGCCAGACGCACGGCCTCAATCGCCATCGAGAAGCACTCGGCGGGCGTGGCGGGCGCGACGACGATGGCCGGACACTCGCCGTTGCGGCCCCAGACGGCCTGGAAGAGGTCGGCCTGCTCGGTCTTCGTCGGCAGGCCCGTGGAAGGGCCGCCGCGCTGCACGTTGATGATGACGAGCGGGAGTTCCGTCATCACGGCGAGGCCGATGGCTTCCTGTTTAAGCGCGACGCCGGGGCCGGATGTGCCCGTCAGTCCGACGTGGCCGGTGAAGCTCGCGCCGATGGCGGCACAGACGGCGGCGATCTCGTCCTCGGCTTGAAACGTCTTGACGCCGAAGTTCTTGTGGCGCGCCAGCTCGTGCAGGATGTCGGAGGCCGGCGTGATGGGGTAAGAGCCGTAGAAGAGCGGGCGGCCCGCGAGTTCCGCCGCGGTGATGAAGCCGATGGCGGTCGCCTCGTTGCCCGTGATCTTGCGGTACTTGCCCGGCGCGGTGGCGGCCTTCTTCACCTTGTAGTGCGTGGTGAAGACCTCGGTCGTGTCGGCGAAGTTGTAGCCGGTCTTGAGGGCGACCTCGTTGGCGCGCAGGACCTCCTCGTTCTTCTTGAACTTGGAGCGGATCCATTCGAGCGTCGGCTCCATCGGGCGGTCATAGAGCCAGTAGAGGATGCCGAGCGCGAAGAAGTTCTTGCAGCGATCCATCTCCTTGCGCGAGAGCTTGATGCCGGCCTCTTGCAGCGCGCGGATGTTGACGGTCGTGATGGGAAGCCGGTGGACGCGGTAGCCCTTGAGCGTGTCGTCTTCGAGCGGGTTCGAAGAGTAGTTGGCCTTCTTCAAGTTCTCCTTGTTGAACTCGTCGGTGTTGACGAGGAGCGTGCCGCCGTCTTCGAGGTCTCCGAGGTTCACCTTGAGCGCCGCCGGGTTCATGGCGACGAGTACGTTCGGCTGGTCGCCGGGCGTGCGAATGTGTTGGCTGGAGAAGTTGAGCTGGAAGCCCGAGACGCCGGGGAGACTTCCCGCGGGGGCGCGAATCTCGGCGGGGAAGTCGGGCAGCGTCGAGATGTCGTTCCCGAAGATGGCCGACGTGTTGGTGAACTGCGTGCCCGTGAGCTGCATGCCGTCGCCGGAGTCGCCGGCGAAGCGGATGGTCACGGTCTCAAGCTCTTCAACGTCTCGCTCCCGCCCTTCGGCGGGCGGGTTCTCGATGATGGCGCTCATACTCTTCCTGTAGTCCTTTGTTTGTAGGATGGGTTGGGATGGAGATTGCCGGAAGTGACTTCATCAGGTTACAAAATATCCTTGACGGGGGAAGTCCCGAGGCGGTCTTCAAGTTCGATTCATTCTACACACCGGCGCTCGGCAAACTCAAGTTAGACATTGACAGCAGCGGGCGCGGGTCGGATACTGCCGCCGCCACAAGCATTCACGATGGGCCATCCAAACACAGAGCGAGCAGACGGAAAGGAGAGACTCAAGTATGAAGGGCAGTTCATTTCTAACCCTGGCGTTCTTAGCCCTCGCGGGCTTCGTCCTACAC
>CAXTSK010000787.1:516-2329 GCA_964246655.1 uncultured Pyrinomonadaceae bacterium | reverse complement strand
CCATCCCGCGCCCCGCGCGCGCCCCGCGGCCGAGTAGCAACGCCTGCGCGAGGCGGCCGCGCTCGCCGCGCAGTACGGCCTGCACGTCGCCGCCGGCCACGGCCTCACCTACCGCAACGTCGGCGAGGTCGCGGCCATCCCCGAAATCACCGAGTTCAACATCGGCCACAACGTCGTCTCACGCGCCGTGCTCCACGGCCTCGCCGACGCCGTCCGCGAGATGCGCGCGCGCATCCGCGAGGCGAAGTCTTAAAGGTTTCCCGCCTCACTTCGGTCTGCCGCGCCGGGCTGTTAAAATGGCTCTGCTCCCCGGCATTAATCCCAAAGGCAAACGGAGAAACCTCGTGCCCCTGTCAGCGCCTCATCGTGTGAAGTTCGCCGTCGCGCTCTTCGCCGCGTGCCTCCTGCTCGCGCCCTTTGCGCGCGCGCAACAGCCTCAGCAGTCAATCAAGCTCGACAAGATAGAGTTCAAAGGTCTCGACCGCGTCAAGGAGCCGGAGGCGCTTGAGAAGAGCGGCCTCACAGTCGGCCAGGCCGTGAGCATCGACGACGTGGAGGCGGCCGCCAACCGGCTGCTGGAGTCCGGCCTCTTCACCAACCTCAGCTACAAGATTAAGGGCAAGACCGACGCGGCGCTCCTCAGCTTCGAGGTTGTCGAGCGGAAGTGGACGATGCCCGTCTCGTTCGACAACTTCGTCTGGTTCACGGACGAGGAGTTGACCACGGCCGTCCGCCGCAAGCTCCCCGCCTTCGACGGCACCGCGCCCGAGGCCGGCGGCGTCACCGAGCAGATCAAGCAGGCGCTCGCCGAATTGTTAAGCGAGCGCAAGATAGAGGCCTCGGTCGAGTATACGCTCACCGAGAACCCCTCGACGCACAAGGTCGAGCACCTTTACAGCGTCAAGGGGCCGGGCCTGCGCGTCTGCAAGATAGCTTACGCGGGCGCGCGCGCCGTGCCCGAGGAGCAACTGGTAACGAAGTCGGGCGGCATCTTCGACAACGACTACTCGCGCGCGTACGTCGGCGGCTTCGTCGAGAGCAATTTGATCCCCCTCTACCAGGAGCGCGGCTACCTGCGCGCCGCCTTCGGCCCGCCGAAGGTCTCGCCCGAGATGAGCCCCGAGTGCAAGGGCGTCGCGGTCTTGATGAACGTGGACGAAGGCTCGATTTACGTCTGGGACAAGGCCACGTGGGAGGGGGCCGAAGGCTTAACCGCGCAGGAGCTTGACGCCGCCCTGGGGATGAAGAACCGCGAGGTCGCCAACGTCGTCAAGATCGCGAAGGGGCTCAACGCCGTGCGCAAGGCGTACGGCCGCAAGGGCTACATCGCCGCGCGCGTCCGCCCCGAGACGCAGTTCGACGACGCGGAGCGCAGCGTCTCGTACCACTTCCGCGTCACCGAAGGGCCGCAATACTACATGGGCGACCTCGTCATCAACGGTCTCGACGAGGTCGCGACGAACAACCTCCGCGGCCGCTGGCGGCTGCTGCACAAAGAGGTCTACGACGAGGGCTACGTCGAGGAGTTCATCAGGAAGGGCGTGGCGGAGTTCCAGCGCGACGCCGCCCGCTTAGGCAACCCGCTGCCCCCGCTCAAGGTCGTCAGCCAGGCCAAGCCCGACCACGACAAGCACCTCGTCAACGTCACCCTCGACTTCAAACGCGACACCGCCCCGCCGATGGCGAAGCCCCAATAATGGGATTGCGGAATGCGGATTTCGGATTGCGGATTGAAAGGAAGGATGAAAGCCGACGTGCTGCTTATTCTCCTCCAATCCGCAATCCGAATCCGCATTCCGCAATCAGTAGACAC
>CAXTSK010000787.1:0-506 GCA_964246655.1 uncultured Pyrinomonadaceae bacterium | reverse complement strand
ATATCCCCCCCCCACACAACCCCCCCCCCCCCCCATTCCGCAATCAGTAGACACACCGAGGCGGGCGGCGTCAGAGGCTCCCGATCCTGCAACGCGCGCCCGCCCGGCGACTTCGACCTCGTAAAAGGCCGAAACTCAATCCCCCTTCCGCTTCGGCGGCGTGAACCCCATGTGCCTGTAGGCGGCGGGGGTGCAGACGCGGCCGCGCGGCGTGCGGTTGAGGAAGCCGATCTGGATGAGGTACGGCTCGATGATCTCCTCGATACTTTCGCGCTCCTCGCTGATGGAGGCCGAGATGGTGCCGACGCCGACGGGGCCGCCGTCGAACTTCTCGATGATGGTCGTCAAGACCTTCCGGTCGATCTCGTCGAGCCCGAACTTATCGACCTCCATCTCGTCCAGCGCGCGCCGCGCCACCTCGCGCGTGACCCGCCCGTCGTACTCGACCTCCGCGTAGTCGCGCACGCGCCGGAGCAGACGGTTCGCGATGCGCGGTGTCCCGCGCG
>CAXTSK010000786.1:0-2330 GCA_964246655.1 uncultured Pyrinomonadaceae bacterium | reverse complement strand
TCCTGGACGTGACCCGCGTCGTCGCGCTCGGAGGAGGCCGGCGTGAATACAAGATGCTCGAACTCTGGCTCGTCCCGCCCGGCGCCGCGCTGCCCAAACCCACGCCCGACCCGCGCCCCGCGCCTCGTAAGCGGCGCTGATGATGTGCAAAGTCGAATGCGCGCCGTCGTCAGGTGAGCGATGAACAGATGGCACTCGTCTGGATAACGAGCGGCGGGATTGTCGTCGCGGTCGTTTGGTATTTTCTATGGCGCCGCCCGCTCCGCTGCTACCTGTGCTCGAAGCGAATCCGTGGCGCCGAGCGCAGCGCACATTACCCGGCAGACGGGAGGCGCCGGGTCGTCTGCGGACGCTGCGACGACGCCAACCTCAGACTAATCTCGACGGAGCCGCAGGGCCGCTGAGCCTCGGGGCAGACGCTACCCTTCGTCCTCCTGGCGAGGGGGAGTACCGCCGTAGTAGAGGTCGATAATGGTGAGGCCGAAGCCGTGAAACATCGTGCCGGGCGTCTCGATTTGCAGGAGCAGGTTCAGACATTCGTAGCGCACAAGGTTATCGTCTATTCTGAACAGGTAATAGGCGAACACGCCGCCCGGCGGCCACGAGCCATTCTCGGCGATGCCGAGGTACACGGGTTTCACTACGTCTTCGAAGTGCCTGATCCTCTTCTCCACTTCCTTATCCCGCGCCCATGGGTAGTCCGGGCCGTAGGCCAGAACCTGTCTTTCGAGTACGTGCCTGTGGCTCTCCAGCGCTACCTTAATCGCCGCACGCACACGCTCCTCGGTCAAGAGCGGTGCGTACTCCTCCCTCCCGTCGGCCGCGAGACTCCGGCGGCAGATGTCCACGGCCTCTTCGAGCGAACCGGCCTGTGAGTAGTCAACTCGCGGCACGTCAACCCTACCTGACGAAGTACCCGGAGACGCGCCACACGCCGTCTACGTCCAGCATGGGGACGACCGTCTCCGTCCCGTTCTTCTTCCGCTCGAAGGCGGTCTCGTACTCGATGACGTAATACTTCCCGTCGGGCGCGCCCGGCAGTTCCTCTGCGTACCGGCTGGACTTGAGCGACCGGGAGAGCGGCCTGCCCAGAGGAGCCTGCGCCGCGGCCAGAGAACTCTGCCACTGCTCCAAAGAGACGGCCGACCTGAACAGGCTTGCGGCCTGGTTGTAACTCTCGTTCGAGTCGCCCCCGTCAATCAATTCGAGCCACTCCCGCGCCGCCTCCGCCGCGTCGGTCGCAGAGCTTTGTTGGTTCTGCATGCCTCCTCCTTGCGTGGCTACCGGTCTCCGGACCGGATAAAGTTGGTACTGTTGAGCGTCGCCGTGCGACGCGTGATAGTTTCACAGGCGCACGGCGGAATCAAGAATTTCCCGCGCCGGGGGACGGCGCCGGGAGCGCGGGCATCCTGCCCGCCAAAGTGTGCCTCAGCACGCTTGGCAGTGAAGCGATATCCCTCAACCTTGAGGGTTAAAGCCTCCACGTCTTCGCGCTGACGCGCTCATGGCGGGCAGGATGTCCGCGCTTGCGGAGGCGCTGCCACGGACTTTTCCCGCTCGACACGGCCCCGCGACGCGTCACCCTGACGTGCACAAGTGCCGACACGGCGTCGGTGCGGCGCGCTTCGGGGTCGGGAATGCGCGCACGCCCGCCGTTCAGACGGACGCGGGCCAGGCGTATGCGTCGCGCTTGGCGGATTCGTAGTTCCCGTCTAAGGCAGGTTCGAGCAGGAGGAGGGCGGCGATGCGCCGGAACATGTCGCGGACTTCGTTGACCTCGGCGGCCGAGAGGTCGCGGCCGAGCACCTCGCGCTCGCGGTAGCTGAGCCACTTCTTGACGACCTGATAGCCGCCGACGTGGTAGCCCCAGACGCGCGCGGGCACGTTGCGCCAGAAGGCGACCCCGTTGAGGTACACGTCGAACGTCCTTCCGCCGAGCCGCCCGAAAGCCTCGTCCGCCGGGAGCCCGAGCGCCGCCGCGCCCTCGGCCAGCGCTCGTCGTCGGAGTAGTCACGCTCCTCTGCGCGCCCGCGGCCGGGCATGACGCCCTTCGGCGTGGAGGAGCCCCAGTTGACTTCGAGCGCGAACTCGCCCTCGGAGGGGCGCAACTGCCCGCCGCCGACGCGCGCGGGTGCACCGATGACGCGCATCTCTGCGCGGAGGGGCGAGGAGATGACGCCTTTGAGGAACGGCGAGTTCGTGGAAGAGTCGGCCGGGTCATAGGCCAGCAGCGCCGCGACCTCGCGCCCGAGTTCCGCCGACCGGCGCAGCGCCTCCGCACTCGCGGGCAGCGGCACGCGCGGCCAGTCGCCGCGGATGCCGTCGGCGTT
>CAXTSK010000785.1:0-2330 GCA_964246655.1 uncultured Pyrinomonadaceae bacterium | reverse complement strand
CGCGAGCCCCTGCGCGAAGACGGCCGCCGCCGCGCTCACGTTCAAGTCCACCGCCGCCTCCGCCGGGTCAGACCGCGTGTGAGTTTGAGCCGCCGCTTGAGATGCAGGGTTGATAAGAGAGTCGGCGGCCCGCGAGTCCGAAGCGACTTGAACCTTCGAGTCATTCCCGACCCGAGCCGCATTCCCTTCCCGACGACTTTCATCCTCAACGTCGAAGACGCGCGCGAAGGCGCGGCTCACGGCGCCGGTGTGCCGGCGGAGCGTCTCGTCGAACTCTTCCGTCGCGCGCTCGGGCGTGCAGTGCATGCGGCGCGCGAGCAGCGCGCGGCGTTCCGGGTCGTCGGGCACGGTGTGCGTCTGCAAGCCCTGCTCCATCTGTAGACGGTGCTCGACCGTGCGCAGGAAGTTGTAGGCGTCGGACAGCTCGCTCCGCTCCCTCTCTTCCAGTAGGCCGCGGTCTGCGAGCCGCCCCAGACTGATGAGCGTGTGCGGCGCTTGCAGCCACGCGTCGTGCCCGCCGTGCGCGAGTTGGAGCGCCTGTGCGATGAACTCGATCTCGCGGATGCCGCCGCGGCCTAACTTGACGTTGAAGCCGCGCGACTCCTCCGCGTGGAAGCGGTCGATCTTCTGCTTGGCGAGCCGCACGTCCGCGAGCGCCTGCCCGACCGTCTGCTCCTGCCGGTAGACGCGACCGCGCAGGGATTCGGCGAAGCGCGCGAAGAGACTTTGCGAGCCCGCGGCCGCGCGCGCGCGGATGAGCACCTGCAACTCCCAGGCGTGCGCCTGCTCGCGGTAGTAACGCAGCGCCTCGGCGAGCGACACGGCCAGAGCCCCGTCGCGCCCGTGCGGCCTCAGACGCAAATCGACGCGGTAGGCGGCGCCCTCGCCCGCGGGGCTCCCGACGATGCGCGCGACGCGCTCGGCCAGCTTGACGAAGAACTCGCGGTTGGTCGTCGCGCCGCGCTCACCCGCGCCCGAGGTCTCGCCGTTTTCGGAGTAGAGGAAGAGGAGGTCTATGTCCGACGAGTAGTTCAGCTCGCGCGAGCCGAGCTTGCCGAGCGCGACGACCGACACCTCGGCCGCCGTCGTCCGCCCGCGCGCGTCCGTGGACTGCGGCGCGCCGTAGAGGTTCTCAAGCTCCTGCCTCGCCAGACTGAGCGCGTGGACGAGCGCCGCGTCGGCGAGGTTCGAAAGCTCCTCGGTCGTCTCGACGAGGTTCGTCGCGTGGCGTATGTCGTGGAGGTAGACGCGCAGCAGCTCGCGGCGGCGGAAGCGCGCGAGCTGCACCTGCGGGCTGACCTGCGTGTGCGTCAGCGCGAAGCGCGCTAAGGACTCGCGCAGCTCCTCAGTCGTGCGTACGCGCGCGTCAGAGCGCTCGCGCGCGAGCCAGGTCAGATAGTCCGTGTTCTGTTCGAGCGTCGTCCCGAGCAAGGGGCTCCACGCCGCGAGCGCGAGCGCGTCGGCCAGAAGCCCCTCGTCGCTTGAGAAGGCACGGGCCGCGCGCGCGTGCCCCGCGGTGACGCGCTCGTAGAAGAAGCGCGCGCCCTCCGGGTCAGGCAGCTCGCGCACCAGCCTCTCGATTTTTTCGCCTTGAACGCCCAAGCGGGTGATATATTACGCGGCCGCAAAGGGCGTATGCCAGCGGAAGGACTCGCACGTATCCGCGACTCTCACGGGGAGGCTTCACATGCAAGGGACAAAGATCGAAGGTAACGGCACCCGTCCGGCCGGCGCGAACGGGAAAGGGCCGAAGGAGTGCGACCTCGTGATGAAGGGCGGCATCACGAGCGGCATCGTCTACCCGCCGCTTGTCATCAAGCTTCACGAGGCCGGCTACAGCTTCCGCAGCGTGGGCGGGACTTCGGCCGGCGCCATCGCCGCCGCCGTGACGGCCGCCGCCGAGTTCGGCAAGAACGCCCGCGACGAGCAGGGCCGCGGCGGGTTCGAGAGACTGGACGCGGTCAGGAGGTGGCTCGGCACGGACTCGAACCTGCTCAACCTCTTCCAGCCCTCCGAGACGACCCGCCCGCTCTTCGACACGGCGATGGCGCTGATGGCCCACCGCAAGCAGCGCGAGGTCAAGGCCGAAGGCCGGAGGCTCTCACCCGCGGAAGTCTTCCGCCTCGCGGCGGGCGTCTGCCGTTGGCTGCCGAAGACGGCGGGGCGCTTCTACACCGAAGGGTCGCGGCGGGGTCTGTTCGTGGCCGCCACGTTGGCGTTCGCGGTGGCGCTGCTCGCCGCCGTGGCCTTCACGCTCGCGGGGACGCTCTTCGTCGGCTGGTGGCCCGCGCTCAAGGCGGGCGCCGTCGGGCTCGTCATCTTCTTCATGC
>CAXTSK010000784.1:1081-2348 GCA_964246655.1 uncultured Pyrinomonadaceae bacterium | reverse complement strand
GTCCTCGGCGACGCCGTCTACCACAAGCTTCACACGGGCTTAGGCGCTCGCGCTAAATGAACGACATGTCGAACAGCAACGGCCATACGTCCGCGGACGCGGCTGCCTCCGAGCAGCTGCGGGGGCGCGACATCATCTGCTTCAGCCACGACTGGAGCGGCGACCCGCTCTCGAAGACGCACCTGATGCGCCTGCTCGCGCGCGACAACCGCGTGCTGTGGGTCAACTCCATCGGCTACCGCACGCCGACGGTCTCGAAGGCCGACGCCGGGCGCGCCTTCAAGAAGCTCCTCGCCGCGGCCGAGCCTTTGCGTAACCCCGAGCCGAACATCTACGTCCTGAGCCCGCTCGCCGTCCCGCTCTACAAACACGAGAGCGTCCGCCGTCTCAATCGCCAACTGCTCCGCCTGCAAGTCAGGCGCGCGATGCGCAAGCTCGGCTTCCGGCGGGCCATCAACTGGGTCTTCAACCCGCCGGCCGCGGTCGTCGCCGGCACGCTCGGCGAAGAACAGTTGATCTACCAGTGCGTTGACGAGTACACGGCCTTCACCGGCGTCGCCGCCGAGGTGATGGCCGAGTTCGAGAACAAGCTCCTGAAGATGGCCGACCTCTCCGTCGTCACCTCCGAGCGCCTGTTGCAGTCGCGCGGCCGCATCAACCCGCAGACCGTCCTCGTCCGCCACGGCGTTGACTTCGAGCACTTCAGCCGCGCGCTCGACCCGGAGACGAAAGTGCCCGAGGAGATAGCCAACCTCCCGCGCCCCGTCATCGGCTTCTTCGGGCTCATCGCCGACTGGGTGGACGTGGAGTTGATGGCCGAGGTGGCGAAGCACTTCGCGCAAGGCTCGCTCGTCATATTGGGCAAGGCGACGACCGACATCTCGGCGCTCGAAGCGCTGCCGAACGTGCACGTCCTCGGGCGCAAGCCGTACGAGTCTCTGCCCGCCTACTGCAAGGGCTTCGACGTGGCGCTCAATCCGTTTCGCGTCAACGAGCTGACGCTCAACGCGAACCCCTTGAAGGTGCGCGAGTACATCGCGGCGGGCCTCCCCGTGGTCTCGACGCCGATTCCCGAAGTCGAAGTCCTCGGCCTCTGTCGCATCGCCGACGGCCCCGCCGAGACCGTCCGCGAGATCGAGGCCGCGCTCCGAGACCCCGGCCCCTCGCGCGCGCGCAGCGAGGCCGTCCGCGCCGCGCGCGGGGAGGCGCGGCTCGCCGCAATGCGCCGCCCCCGCGCGGGGCTCCCGCCCCGCGGGGCACAACCCGC
>CAXTSK010000784.1:0-1071 GCA_964246655.1 uncultured Pyrinomonadaceae bacterium | reverse complement strand
GGGCGTGAGCGCCGCGCGTAACAAAACGCAAGCTCCGCCCGCCGAAAGATGTCGCCCCCGAGAGTCCTCTTGATCGGCCACTACTCGCCGCCGCGCGGCGGCGTGCAGGCGCACGTTTCGGCGCTGCGCGAATACCTTCAGGCGCGCGGCGTCCCCGTCGAGGTCGTTGACCTGAGCCCGAACCGGAAGGCCGGCGCGGGCATTCACGCGCCGGGCGGCGCGCTCGGCGTCGTGCGCTTGCTGTTGACGCTGCGCTACGACGTGGCGCACATGCACGTCGGCGGCCGACTCAGCCCGCGCCTCGCTATCCTCGCGCTGCTCTCGGGTGTAGTGCCGTGGCGGAAAGCAGTTTTGACATTCCACTCAGGCGGCTATCCTTCTTCGCCCGAGGGTCGAGCCGCGCAGCCACGTTCGCTGCGCGGGTTCGCACTGCGGCGACTCGACCGCGTCGTCGCGGTCAACGAGGAGATTGCCGCGTGGTTCCGGCAAGTGGGCGTCAGGGCCGACCGCGTCCGCGTCATCAGCCCGTACGCGCTGCCTTCGGGGCCGCCCGCCGCCGAGCCGCCCGAGCCCCTGCGCTCCTTCCTTGAGCAGCACCGCCCCTTGCTCGTCTCGGCCGGCGGGCTCGAAGAGGCGTACGACCTGCCGCTCCAGATCGAGGTGCTCGGCCAACTGCGCGAGAAGTTCCCGAGCGCCGGCCTTGTGCTCCTCGGCGACGGGATTCTGCGCGAGGAACTGCGGCGGCGCGCGGCCGAGAAGCCTTACGGCGAGCACGTCCTCCTGTGCGGCGACGTGGGGCGCGAGGTCGCGCTGCGCGTCATCGCCGCGAGCGACCTGATGCTGCGCACGACGCTCTACGACGGCGACTCCATCGCCGTGCGCGAGGCCGTGCACTTCGGCGTCCCTGTCGTCGCCACCGACCGCGCCCCGCGCCCCGCGGGCGTGCGCGTCGTTCCCGCGCAAGACCTCGCGCGGCTGCGCGCGGCCGCCGAGCAGTGCCTCTCGAACGGCGCGCGCCGCGCGCCCGCCGCCGGGCCGGGGGGAGATAACCGCGCGGTCGGGCGCGCGGGG